>CAZDWG010000182.1:0-3411 GCA_964509005.1 uncultured Zetaproteobacteria bacterium | reverse complement strand
TCCGGCCTGGTGTTCGCCTCCATGCTTTACAGCCTGCCTTTTGCCGTGCAGCCGATGCAAAACGCCTTCGAGTCGATTGACAGGGAACTAAGCGAGGTATCCCGCACCCTGGGTCTGAATGCGTGGCAAAGTTTTTTTCGAATTTTGCTTCCCGGCGCCCGCGCCGGGGTGATTACCGGCGCGATTCTCTCATTCGCCCACACACTGGGGGAGTTCGGCGTGGTATTGATGGTTGGCGGCAGCATACCCGGCAAGACAAAAGTGGCCTCCATCGCCATCTATGAACATGTGGAAAATCTGGAATACCATGCGGCCAACACCATGGCTCTGGCGCTGCTTGCGATCTCCTTCATCGTTCTGTCCGCCGTTTATCACTACAATCGGCGCCTGAGCCGCATCGCGCTGGGTTGATAAGATGCGTGTGGTTGATAAAGTCGCAAAAAGGCCATTCATGGACTTTTTGACTGTCCGGAAAGCGAAAAGTGTAATTTTAACTTTCCTTACAAATCAACAACTTGCGATGCAAGTCACTGGTTTTCGCGCCCATTTATGGGCGTTCTGATGACTTCTTATGAAGTCATCATGGTTGACGTTAAAAAGAAGTTTCCCGGCTTTGAGATGGATGCGGCCTGGCGCGCCGGACGCGGAGTGACTGTTTTGTTTGGGTCGAGCGGTTCGGGCAAAACCACGATGCTGCGTATGATTGCCGGGCTGGAACAGCCCGATGAGGGTTATATCAATGCTGCTGGTCGCATTCTTTTCGACGGGAAAATCAACCTGAAGCCTGAAGAGCGCCATGTAGGATTTATCTTTCAGGATTATGCATTATTTCCGTGGTTGACGGTGAGGAAGAATATCATGTTCGGTGTTCCACGCGGGCAACGACGCGATAGTGAGTCATGGATTGATACGCTGATTACGACATTTGAGATCAGTCATCTGCTGGATAGACAGCCGGCGCGCCTGTCCGGTGGCGAGGCGCAGCGCGTGGCGCTGGCACGCGCACTGGCGCCACGTCCTGAATTACTCCTGATGGATGAACCGTTTTCAGCCGTAGATGGAGCCTTGCGCATTCAGTTACGAAAGTTCATCAGGGATATTCAGAAGGAATGGGGCATTCCCGTGATTCTTGTCACACACGATATGACCGAGGCGCATCTCATGGGTGATCACTTGGTGAAAGTGGAGCGAGGCAAGGTAAGTTACGAGGGGTCGATGGATGGTCTCGTTCAAGGTTTTAATGAGAAGATACAGGTGGCGTTTTAGTGCATCGGAAGGGCGAAATGACCCATTTTGACGATAACGGCCGCGCCCGCATGGTGGATGTCTCGGCCAAGGATGTCACGACACGCATGGCGGTTGCCAGCGGCGAGATTCACATGCAACCGGAAACACTGGAGCACATCCGGCATGGTAAGATGAAGAAAGGCGATGTGCTGGCTGTCGCTGATGTCGCTGCGGTAATGGGCGCAAAAAAAACACCCGATCTGATCCCAATGTGTCATCCGCTAATACTCTCCGGCATTGATGTGTCGTTCTCCGAATTGGAAGAGGGCTGTGGTTTGAAGGCGGAAGTATCAGTCAAGTGCAATGGCAAAACAGGTGTGGAGATGGAGGCGCTGACGGCTGTGAGTACCGCACTGCTTACTATTTACGATATGTGCAAAGCTGTGGACCGGGGAATGATGCTCACTCATATCCGTCTGGAAGAAAAAGAGGGTGGAAAGTCGGGTGCTTATAAACGTTAACCTGAACTATTCATAAATGCTGCCATGCAGCGCATTGACATGACTAATTAAATTAGCTAATTTAGCCCCGATACAGGAGGCTGTTATGCATCAGGTTAATATTCATGAAGCGAAAACGCATTTATCAAAACTGATTCAGGAAGCGATTGCTGGCGAGGATGTAATTATTGCCAAAGACAATCAACCTGTTGTGAAGCTGGTGGCCTTGCACAATCAAAAGCTTCAACGCCAGCTAGGAACTGCAAAAGGTAAAATGGTCATGAAGGAAGATTTTGACGCGCCTCTTGATGATTTTGCAGCCTATTCATGAGATTCCTGCTTGATACACATACATTTATTTGGGCTGCCACGCTGGATGAAAAGTTAAGCTCAAAAGCGCAGGAATTATTGTTGGATAGCGGCAATGAACTCTTTCTCAGCGCGGCGAGTATCTGGGAAATGGCTATTAAGACCAGCCTTGGTAAACTGATTCTTCAGCAACCCATTGAACAAATCATCAATGAACAGATTCAGATCAACGGCCTGCAAATTATAAATATTGAACCGGCGCATGCTTTGGCAGTGGCATCTCTGCCATGGCATCATCGAGACCCATTTGATCGTTTGTTGATTTGCCAGAGCCAACTGGAAAAGTTGACAGTATTGGGGCGCGATAGTGTGATGGATGCTTATGAAGTTGACCGGATATGGTGAAATAGTTGGAGATGCTTACGATATAAGGCAACAAACGATCAGAAAGTATGTTCAAGAGCAGTTGATTGTTCTGGATGGCAAGGAAGGCCATGCGATTGCCCTGGCACATTCCTCCCTCCCTGTTCCCCTGCCATCAGGCGGCGTAGCATGCGGCAATGCTTTTTGATCTGGCGGTCATTGACCTGGATAACACACTGTATGCAGCGGATTCCGGTGTATTCGCGCGTATGGACAAACGCATGACGGCATTCGTTGCCCGCGAGTTGAATATGACTCCTGCCGAAGCCAATGATTTGCGCGCCAAATACTGGAAACAATATGGCACAACGTTGCGTGGCCTGATGCTGCATCACGGCATGGAGCCGGAAGCCTTCCTGCATGAAGTGCATGATATCGGTGTACACGAAATGCTTGTGCCGGATGTCGATTTGAATCAGGCATTGACTCGTATTCCCGGCCGTAAGGTCATTCACACCAACGGTATTCGCGAACATGCGATTCGCGTACTCGAAGCGTTGGACGTAGCGCATCACTTTACCACCATTTACGACATCCGCTTCAATAACTACCAACCCAAACCCTCCGCCGCCACCTTATCCGCGCTGATTGAACTGGAAGGCGTGGTGCCGCATCGAACCGTGGTTATCGACGATATGGAAGATAATCTCGCGGCTGCCCGCGCCATTGGCGCGCGAACAGTGCTGATTTCGTCCCGAAAACCCGGTAAGCAATGGGATTTTCACGCGGCATCCCTGCCCTGCCTGACCACCTTGAAGGGTTTTGAAGAGTGATTGATGTTATCGAATACTGCATTGTGCCGCTGAATCAGATACCATGCGGTAGCGGAGTGGCCCGGATGGTCGCGGCAGGCATTTTTAACGACCTGTCGAGGAAAGTCCGGGCTGCATTGGGTAAGGATGCCGGATAACGTCCGGCGGGGGCGACCCCGGGAAAGTGCCACAGAGAGCAG
>CAZDWG010000181.1:0-3415 GCA_964509005.1 uncultured Zetaproteobacteria bacterium | reverse complement strand
TCCTTAACGTTTTGGTCGATACCAGTGCGCCATGCGCGATTTCCAGAAGGCACGGTATTCCTTATCGCTTACTTCGCCATCACCGTTCGTATCCATGGCCGCGTAACGCGCTTCGGCACGCTTTTGTACCATGGTCATGTACTCCTCAAACGATACGCTACCGGAAGCGTCTGTATCCAGAGTCATAAAACGGGCCACCACTTTATCAGTGGGTGACAGGGCGCCGGAAGATTCACTGGTCGCGGGTGATTCGTTAAGCGATGGATGATTCCGATCCGCGCCTGCTCCCTCCGCCATGGCGGGAGCATCATTCGCGGGCGGCTTATTGGCGTTCACGCCGTTTTCAACAACGGGGTTCGCTACACCTTCCGTGGGTTCCTGAGCCTGTCCTGACAGGGGGTACAGGCCCATCATCGCCAACATGATTCCAATCGTACTTACTGACCGCATCAAGACTCTCCTTAGGATCTGTAAATAAATAACACGGCCGTTTATACGCCTGAATATGTGCCAGATTGTCGTGATGCGATTGAACAACATATGAGATGTAGTTGTCTCTACATCGAATATTTTGTGATTGAGCAGCGCGTCAAGATGGTGCATAGGCTGGATGGAGAAATGGCCATGCTA
The DNA here is from genome assembly GCA_964509005.1 of uncultured Zetaproteobacteria bacterium. Classification (GTDB taxonomy): domain Bacteria; phylum Pseudomonadota; class Zetaproteobacteria; order Mariprofundales; family Mariprofundaceae; genus JAUZQZ01. Next base: position 2,785 of record CAZDWG010000181.1, on the reverse strand, counting down.
TTTATTTATAGCTCCTTAATCCGCTATCTTGCACGAGAACAGGCTTTTGAGCCAATGGTAAAGTTTCTGAGCGGCAATGGACTCTTTTGCCAACCGCTTTCCACATCGGTAGCATCCCTTTACACGGCAAATCGCTGAAGAGTGGTTTGTGGGTAAAGGGCAGTGCTAGTCTGCATAATCGACAGCGGGAGGAAAATTTGAAGCAGTATCTTGATCTGATGCGCCATGTGCGCAATCAGGGCGTGCCAAAAGGAGACCGCACCGGTACCGGCACGACATCCGTGTTCGGTTATCAGATGCGCTTCGATCTGTCTGAGGGCTTCCCGTTGGTCACGACCAAAAAAGTACATCTAAAATCTATCATCCATGAATTGCTTTGGTTTCTGAAAGGCGATACGAATACCAGGTATCTCACCGACCATGGCGTGACTATCTGGAATGAATGGGCTACGGAGGGTGGTAATCTCGGTCCTGTTTATGGTTATCAGTGGCGCAATTGGCCATTGCCCGATAGCGGCGTCATGGATCAGATTTCGACCCTGATTAAGCAAATAAAAGCCACTCCTGATTCCCGGCGGCTGATTGTTTCAGCATGGAATGTGGCCGATCTCCCTGATGAATCCGTTTCCCCGCAGGACAACGTCGCAAACGGAAGGATGGCGCTGGCGCCCTGCCATGCCTTTTTCCAGTTCTATGTCAGCGGTGGCAGGCTCTCCTGCCAGCTCTACCAAAGAAGTGCGGACATCTTTCTCGGCGTACCGTTCAATATCGCTTCCTATGCTCTGTTGACGATGATGGTAGCCCAGGTCTGCGGTCTGGAACCGGGCGATTTTATTCATACCTTCGGCGACGTGCATTTGTATGCCAACCATATGGAACAGGTTGAAACACAACTAGCGCGCGAGCCTTACCCTTTAGCTGAAATGAAGTTGAACCGGGGCGTAAAGAATATCTTCGATTTTGCTTATGACGATTTGACCCTGCAAGGTTACCAGTGCCATCCCGGCATCCGCGCGCCGATTGCGATCTGACGTATAAATATTTGTTTGTCGTATTTTGCGTTGACAGTGGCGAATTATTGGCACATCCGTAAGATACGACCTATCAAAAGGTAGCGGGTATATGGATATAAAAGAACAGCTAACATTATTGACGCGCGGTACACTTGAAATTTTACCCAAGGACAGTCTTGAGCAAAAATTGAAGTTGGCGCAAAAAGATGGGCGTCCGCTTAGGGTGAAGGCCGGTTTTGATCCGACCGCACCGGATTTGCATCTGGGGCATACCGTGTTGTTGGAAAAATTGCGGCAGTTTCAGATATGCGGGCACCATGTAGTATTTCTGATCGGCGATTTTACCGGTATGATCGGCGACCCGACCGGCAAGAATGAAACCCGCCCGCCCCTGACGCCTGAAGAGGTGGCGGCTAATGCCGAGACCTATAAAGATCAGGTGTTCAGGATTCTTGATCCGGCGCGGACCGAGGTGCGTTTTAATTCCGAGTGGCTGAACAATCTGCGGGCGGCGGATTTAATCCGTATCGCGGCGAAGGCCACGGTGGCGCGTATGCTGGAGCGCGATGACTTTGAAAAACGCTACAAGAGCGGTCAGTCCATCGCCATTCATGAGTTTCTCTATCCGCTGATTCAGGGCTACGACTCGGTGGCGCTGGGTGCGGATGTTGAATTGGGCGGCAATGATCAAAAATTCAATCTGTTGATGGGGCGTCAGTTGCAGGAAGCCTATGGAAAAGTTCCGCAAGTCATCCTGACCATGCCGCTGCTCGAAGGGCTAGATGGTGTCAACAAGATGTCCAAGTCACTGGATAATTACGTCGGCGTAGCGGAGGTGGCCAAAGAACAGTTCGGCAAATTGATGTCTATTTCTGATGGCTTGATGATCAAATATTATGAACTGTTGACGAATGTTGATCTGGCTGGAATTAAAGCCATGCATCCGATGGAAGCCAAGAAGCAATTGGCGGCAATGGTCGTGGGTCGTTTCCATGGCGAAAGTGAGGGGCAGAAAGCGAGGCAGGGGTTCGAGAGCCAGTTCACCAGAAAGGAGGTGCCGAATGATGTGCCGGAAACCACTTTGACAGCCGATGGCGGCTTATGGATTGCCAAAGCATTGACGCAAGCGGGATTGACGCAGTCCAATGGTGAAGCGGTGCGCCTTATCAATCAGGGGGCGCTATCCATTGATGGCGAGAAAGTGAAAGACAAGGATTTTCAATTTCAGTCGGGAGGTCCTTACCTGATCAAGCTGGGAAAACGCAGATTTCTCAATTTGTCCGTGTGCAAGGGTTCTGTGGTATGAGTTGTGGGTAAAGGGCAGGTCCAGGCTGAGTCGTTACAAGGATTTTGCATAGGGACTGAGGATGGTTATGGAAAAGTAATGGCCCCCGGCCCCTTTTTCGCGGGAAGAAGAGGCCATCGTGTTGGTGCTGGAAATACAATGCGAAAAAAGGTGTTGACGCGAAGCTTTCGGCCCCTATAGTTCGCCGCCCGCCAGACGTGAGTGTGACGGGAGATTGAAACCGGGCGTTGATTTTTCCTTGTGAAAGCGTATCATTCCCGGCTCCGCGAAAGCGGATTTGTTCTTTACAATTTGTGGTTTTACTTGAGCTGTGGGCGTGTCGGATTGTCCTTGCATTTTACGGAGGTCATGATTCGTTCATGTCAGCAGTTTCAAGCTTTATGTGAACGATATATATATGAGCAATCGTATAATTGACTTCCGTCAATGATTTGGATGAGTTTTAATTAGGTAATAACTTTCTTTG
>CAZDWG010000180.1:0-3456 GCA_964509005.1 uncultured Zetaproteobacteria bacterium | reverse complement strand
TTAATATAAAGCCTACAGGGGGTCAGCGTTCGTGAAAACTCTATTCAGCAATATTAGAAGCTTCTCAGTATATTATTGGAATGTAGGCACCTGCATTGAAAAATAGCTGTGCGCCATCCAATCTTTTACGCCCATGCAACTTACGGTCAGCCGACCAAAGACTCAATACCGGAAGTGGCGCACTCTACTGCTGCGGCCAGTCATAAACAGGGCTCATGCCCTTTCGCGGCTTGCGCGGCCACACTCGCAGCCTCATCCAGATCAGCGGCCCAGCGAACTTTCAGCCCGGCGTCCTTCACAATCCTTCGCCCTTCCTCCTCATTGGTGCCAACCAGTCGCATCACCACCGGCACCTTCATCGGATGGGTCTTGATCGCCTCAATCAAGCCATTGGCGATAATATCGCAGCGGACAATGCCGCCAAAAATATTCACCAGTATCGCCTTCACATGAGCATCGGAAAACAACAGTTTGAATGCCTCGGTCACCGCCTCCACCGTTACGCCGCCGCCGACATCGAGAAAGTTGGCGGGTTTCTCGCCCTTGAGCTGAATGATATCCATGGTGGCCATGGCCAGCCCGGCACCATTGACCATGCAGCCGATCGTGCCGTCAAGCACGATATAATTCAGTCCGAATTGAGCGGCTTCAGTCTCACGCGCATCCTCCTCATCGGCATCGCGCATGCCTGCGGCTTGCGGCTGGCGATAAAGCGCATTATCGTCAAAGGCCATCTTGGCGTCGAGCGCTACCAGATCGCCAGATGCCGTTTGCACCAGCGGGTTCAACTCCAGCAGACTGCAATCACATTCAGTAAATGTTCGGTACAGCCCTTCCGCCAGTTCCCGGAAACGAGTTGCCGCCTTACCCGACAGGCCGAGCATTTCTGCCATGGCGGCGCAATCGGCATCGGTAAGCCCCTGATCCGTCGCAATAGGTCGGGCCAGGATCTTTTCAGGCGATTGGACCGCTACATCCTCGATATCCATGCCTCCGGCAGGGCTGACCACAAAGGAAACAGCTTCCGATTCGCGATCCACAAGCAGCGAAAGATAATACTCACTGGCAATATCTATCCCTTCCTCGATGTAAATCTTGCGAATCTCTTTACCGGCATCTCCGGTCTGCCTGGTCACCAACACCGAGCCCAATAAATCCGCCGCTGCCTGCTCCACCTCATCGGCGGATTTGCACACGCGCACCCCTCCGGCCTTGCCACGCCCTCCGGCATGGATCTGTGCCTTGACCACCCATACTGATCCACCCAGTTCATCAGCCGCAGCAACGGCACATTCGGGTGATGTTGCCAAAACACCACAGGGCGTTGGCACGCCGAAAGACCGCAGTATTTCCTTGGCCTGATATTCATGGATGTTCAAATCATAGTCTCCTGATGTGTGGTGCAAGCCATTGATTTTCGCGCCCGCTCATGGGCGCTTTGGTAACTTCGCAAGAAGCCACCATAACTCATGCGGGTTAAAAATACCCAAAGGCATCCACGGTTTTCACCAGTTCAATCACAGCCTCCATGGAATGATGCAGGGCTTCTGTCTCCTCTTTGGACAAATCCAGTTCAATCACGGCCTCCACGCCGCTGCCGCCGAGTTTACATGGTACACCCAGATAATAGCCATCCACACCATATTCGCCCTCCAGATAAGCGGCACACGGAAGGATACGTTTTTTATCCTTCAGGATAGCTTCCACCATTTCCACCACGGCGGCGCCCGGTGCATAAAAAGCAGAGCCGGTTTTCAGATAGGCGACAATCTCCGCACCACCGTTGGCCGTACGCTCACAAATGGCATCCACCCGCTCTTTTTCGAGCATTTCCGTGATCGGGATACCCGCCACCGTGGAATACCGTGGCAGCGGCACCATCGTATCGCCATGTCCACCCAGCACGAAGGCATTGACATCCTCAATCGACACATCCAGTTCATCGGCAATGAATGCCCGCATCCTGGCTGAATCAAGCACACCCGCCATACCGATCACGCGCTGTTTGGGAAAACCGGAAACCTTCAGTGCCGTATACACCATGGCATCCAGCGGATTGGTCACCACCAGGATCACACAATCGGGTGAATGCCTGACAATATTTCTGGTCACTTCGGACACAATCTTTACATTGGTGGATAATAAATCATCCCGGCTCATGCCTGGCTTACGCGCAATGCCAGCGGTAATAATCACCAGATCAGAACCGGCGGTATCCGCATAATCCTGGGTACCATGGACAACGGCATCATACCCCTGAATGGGTGATGCCTCGTGCATATCCAGCGCCTTCCCCTGCGGCACGCCATCAACCACATCAATCAAAACGATATTGGCCAGCTCTTTCTGAGCAGCCAGGAACGCGGCTGTTGCACCAACATGGCCCGCACCTACAACGGTTACTTTTTTTCGATGAAACGTAGTCTTGCCCTCATCCTTGGTTTCCGACCAGCGCATGGCAACCTCCTGAGTTCTTTAATGCCATGAACATAGCCTTGCCAAGCACCCTTGTCGAACGGGACAATGCGGCATGCCTGATCCAGATATTCACCCTACGGTCATCGGCGTGTGCCGGGCGCTGGCGCATGCCGGTGGTCGTGCATGGCTGGTCGGTGGCTCGGTGCGCGATTTGTTGCTTGGGCGAACACCGGGGGATCCGGATATTGAGGTCTACGACCTGGATACCGATGATTTGCGCCATACGCTTGATAAAATGGGCAAGGTCGAATTCGTAGGACAACAGTTTGGCGTGTTCAAGTTATGGAAAGAGGATCTCTGCATCGACATCGCCCTGCCGCGCACCGAACGGAAAACCAGTGCGGGACACAAGGGTTTCGCGGTTGTTTCCGACCCCACCCTGGATCCTGAAACAGCCAGCCTGCGGAGGGATTTCACCATCAATGCCATGATGTTCGATCCTATCACGCATGAGTTTCTCGACTTCCATCGCGGCCTTACCGACCTGGAAAAGGGTATTTTACGGCATGTTTCCGCAGCCTTCGCGGAAGACCCGCTACGCGTACTGCGCGGCATGCAATTGGCCGCCCGCTACCGTCTGAAACTGGTGAATGATACCGCGACCATGTGTCAAATACTCTTGCCGGAGGCCGGGACGCTGGCGAAGGAACGCATCTGGTGCGAATGGCGAAAATGGGCGCACGCCCCGCACCCCTCGTTTGGCCTTGACCTTTTGAATCGAAGCGCCTGGTTGCCGCTGTACCCACAACTGGCGGCGCTCAAGGGTTGCCTCCAGGATCCCGTATGGCATCCCGAGGGCGATGTGTGGATACACACGAAACAGGTGGTTGATCGGGCCGCAAACATCGCCAAACGGTATGCATGGCCGTATGAAACGCGGGAATACCTGCTCTTTGCCGCCTTGTGCCACGATATGGGAAAATCGAACACGACATTCACCCATGAGGCCCATCGAATTCGCTCTACAGGCCATAGCGA
>CAZDWG010000179.1:0-3464 GCA_964509005.1 uncultured Zetaproteobacteria bacterium | reverse complement strand
TCATGAGTTTTGCAATTGGCTCTAAATGCTTTTCATTTTTTGTGTCGTTGTGGTGAACGTGGAATTACCCAAGTGTTTACTTCGCGCCCTTTGCGGTAAATATTTTTTGGTTTATGCTGGCCTGCATGCTCACACTGAAACGTCCGGGGTGGTTTCCCGAAGCAAGCCATCGACCTTTACGATATATTGCATTGACTACGGTCATCTCGTTCATCTGTCTTTCCCTCATCGTACTGATTTGCCGCGCTTTCCTGCCCGATATCGGCGCGTTGGTGCTGGCCACGTCCATGGGTGCTGCGGCTGTGCTCATGTTCGCCGCGCCATCCAGTCCGTTGGCTACAAGCTGGGCCTTTATTGTGGGGAATCTTATTTCCGCAGTCATCGGCGTCACCGCGTTCCAGTGGGGGGGAGATGTATTCTGGACCGGGGCGCTGGCTGTTGCGGTATCCATCTTCGTCATGCATTTCCTGCGTTGTCAACATCCACCCGGAGGTGCGACCGCGCTATTTGCGGTGATCGGTGGCGCGCAAGTGCACCAACTGGGTTATCTGTACGTGCTGGCCCCCATTGGCATCAATGTATTGATCTTTCAGATGTTCGTGCTGGGCCACCGCAAAATACTTGCGCGCATGCAACAAAAAAATGCATAAAACGCGCAGGACTTTTTTACCATGAAGTGCATGAAGTACATGAAGATTAAGGCCAGAGGCTCTTTATTCCCGGATTTATTCTTCATGCCCTTCATGCCCTTCATGCCCTTCATGCGCTTCATGGTAAACCCTTGCTCCCGACCATACCGGGCCGGGCCGGTTCCATGTTAGCCCGCACGATTGCCAGCCGCATATTGCAGGCCGTGCCAACCCTGCTGGGTGTGGCTACGCTGGTTTTTTTGCTGTTGCACCTGGTGCCGGGGGATCCCGTGGATGCCCTGTTGGGCGAAACGGCTCTGGCGACGGATCGCGAGGCGCTACGCCATGCCATGCATCTGGACATGCCGCTGGCAAGCCAATATATCGATTTCCTGAGCGGCCTGTTTTCCGGCAACTGGGGTCGGAGTCTCATGGATGGCCGCCCTGTCCTTACCCTGATTCTGGAGCGGCTTCCGGCAACCGCGGAATTGGCCGGGTGCAGCCTCGTTCTGGCCCTGCTGATTGCGCTGCCGCTCGGTTTCCAGGCCGCAAGACATGCAGGACGCATACAGGATATGGCCGCCATGAGTTTCTCGCTGGCCGGTGTTTCCATACCGAATTTCTGGCTGGGGCCCGTGTTGATGTTAATATTTTCCGTTGGACTGGGCTGGCTGCCCGTTTCCGGTATGAGCCAGCCCGGTAGTATCGTATTGCCCGCGATCACGTTGGGTACGGCGCTCGCCGCCGTTCTTTCGCGCATGGCCCGCTCCAGTTGGATGGAAGCGATGAGCATGGATGCGATCCGTACGGCACGCGCCATGGGCGTGGCCGAACACAGGCTATGGTGGCGGCATGCGGCACGGATCGCGGCTGTGCCGGTGGTCACCATGTTTGCATTACAGATGGGCGCGGTGCTGGGCGGGGCGGTCATTACGGAAACGGTGTTTGACTGGCCGGGGCTGGGGCGTTTGACCATCGAAGCCATTCAGCGACGGGATTATCCGCTGGTGCAGGGGTGCGTGCTGCTGATTGCCGTATTCTACGTGCTGGCTAATCTGTTGGCGGATATTCTGGGGATATGGCTCGATCCGCGCCAGCGCAATGTATGAAAACATGTTTTCTGCTCTGTCGCTCTTCATTTCAAGTCATTGCGGAAAAAGATTGCTTCACTCCGTTCGCAATGACAGGCAGCGACCATCCGGCATTCGATTCACTCCGTTCGCAATGACAGGCAGCGACCATCCGGTACTCAATTTTCCGTCTGTCATTGCGAGGGCGTCAGCCCGTGGCAATCCCTCCCTGTAATGACAAATTCATTCAAAACATGACCTCTTTTCCCATGGCAGTCCGAGCGGCGCTGATATGCCTGTTGATCCCGTTGCTGATATTGCTGCTCGCGGCATTGCACGGGGCTGACGGCCACCGGGTTCATCTTGATGCCGTACTGGCGGGGATGAGCATGGCGCATCCGCTGGGTTGCGATGCGCTGGGTCGGGATGTACTGGCGCGCCTGGCTGAAGGATTGCGGTTATCGATGATGATTGGCGTTGCCGTCGTCACGCTGGGCGCAATCGCGGGTATCACACTCGGAATCATTTCCGGATGGGTTGGAGGCTGGGTGGACAGTGTATTGATGCGTCTGGCGGATATTGTACTCTCCTTCCCCGGGATTTTGCTGGCCATTGCATTGGCGGCCATGCTCGGTCCGGGCGTGGATAAACTCATTATCGCCCTGGTGGCTGTGGGCTGGGTGGGGTTTGCAAGATTATCCCGCGCCCAGGTGCTGTCGCTCAGGGCCGCACCATTCGTTGAGGCATCGCTTGGCTGCGGTTCGGGTATGGCCTATATAGGATGGCGACATTTGATGCCCAATATTGCCGCGCCTTTGCTGGTGGAGGCCAGTTTCGGTCTGGCAGCCGTGATTATTGGTGAAGCGGGTTTGTCCTTCCTTGGCGTGGGTGTACAGCCGCCGAATGCTTCGCTCGGTACCATGATCCGTGAGGGTGTACGCTTGATGTTGGTGTCTCCCATGCTTGTTGTCTGGCCGGGATTGATGTTGTTCCTGATGGTGATGGCGGTGAATTTACTGGGCGATGCCCTGCGTGACGCGCTGGATGTGCGCATGAATCATGCAGGTTAACGCATTCATGCAACAGAATGTCAGGCATTTCATTATTGGCCTGCGCGGAAAGGTGCTGGAGACTGAAGAACGGCGATGGCTAAAGGAGGCGCCGCCGCTGGGTGTCATCCTCTTTGGACGCAACATTGAGAACCCGGAGCAGCTTCAATCGCTGCTGGATGATGTGCGTGCCTGTACGGGCAAGAATACATGGGCCGCGATTGATGAAGAAGGTGGACGAGTGAATCGCATTCCCTGGCTACCCTTTTCGGACCGTCGCCCCGCCTCCGGGTATGGTCAACTGATGCGGCATGACCCCGATTCAGCGAAACAGGCCGTTTATGCAGACAGTCTGTCCGTTGGTCAGGCGCTAAAGGCGCTGGGATTCACGCATAATTGTGCGCCAGTGCTGGATATATTTCACCCCCATGGGCACGGTATTATTGGCGAGAGGGCTTATGCCGCCGATGCGAGCATGGTCGGGAAACTGGGCAAGGCTTGTATGCGCGGGCTCGCCGATGCAGGAATCGAAGCAGTTGGCAAACATTTCCCCGGTCATGGCCGGGCCAATGCCGATTCCCATATCGCGGTACCGGAAGTAAACGCGCCGCTGGATACGCTGCTCGCCGAAGCGCAACCGTTTCATCAACTGATAGACGAGGGCATCAAACACATGATGACAGCGCATGTGATCTATCGTGCGAGCCTCTTGCAAA
>CAZDWG010000178.1:0-3464 GCA_964509005.1 uncultured Zetaproteobacteria bacterium | reverse complement strand
GACCCGTGTGCAAGGGTTCTGTGGCATGATTTGTGGGTAAAGGGCAGTCCTAGGCACGGGGCGTTGAGGGGGGGCTGCTTTTCAGAATAATGATGATGACCTTGCGCCCATGACTGATGTCGCTGAAAATCAGGCGTTTCTTTTGCGCATTCCATTCCACGCGAACATGACTATTGTTGCGGTGAGTGCTCCACCGGTTCAGACCTGTTGGCTGAAAGCCTGATGGCACATGGCCGCCAAGGAATTCGGATAATTCCCGCGGACTGATAATGATGCCATGGGACGCCAGCCCCTTCTTGCTGATAGGACGCCACCTCGGACTCCCGGCCTGATTATCGCGCAGCCACATTTTATCATGTCGCCAGCGAAACTGCACGATGCGCCCGCTCAAGGCATGGACAATGCGTATTTCTCCTTCATCAGCCTGTTCGGATTGCCAGTCCATCATGGCCTGCCAGATATGTTTGGGTTCCATCACCAGGATCCTTGCCGTAACCCGGTGATAAGGTCCGATCACGGATAGAGGTGGCCTGGTATTGAAGGATTGACCGGTGCTCAGGCTAACGCATCCCGACAGCAACGACAGGATAAATAAAGCCGACACCACCAGAACCGGTTTCATGGAACCCCTATACTGATTTTCTTTCGAACGAGGTCCGCATGCTCATTTCCCAGCCCGATGGATTTTTTCCATGCGCTGCGGGCTGCGGTCAACTTTCCGGCTTTCCACAAAATATCACCCAAATGTTCCTGCATGACCGGATCATCGGGAATTTTGCCAACGGCCTTGCGCTGGAAGGACAATGCCTTGTCATACTCTCCACGTTTGTAATACACCCACGCCAGCGAATCGAGATAATAACCGTTGCCGGGGCTCAGCTTCAGGGCGTGAAGGATCAGGCCTTTGGCTTCATTCAGGTGAACACCCTGTTCGGCATAGAGATAACCGAGGAAGTTCAGCGCCTCGGTATTGTCGGGTTCGACGGTGAACAGTTTCCTGATTTGGGCCGCTGCCTTCTCATATTGCTTCAAGCTCTCAAAGGCTGCGGCGCGATTGAACAACAACTGTACCGAAACATACGGAAACCCCATGGCTGTTTCTGTTTCCGCAAGCAGTTGGTGGTATTTCTTCTGACGCATCAATGCGGATGAGAGCAGGACATAAGCGTTCTCAACCCCGGGGTTTTCCTGAATGACGGTGCGAATCCGGGATAACGCGGCATCGGTTTTTCCTGCTTGCAAATCCATGGTTGCCAGCCGCAACTGGGCATCCGTGTATCCCGCGCTATGGCGTTTGATGCGCCGGTAAATCTTTTCCGCCGCAGCTTTCTTGCCCATGGCTTCCAGGCTGGCGGCCAGATAGAACCGGGCCTGGCTTGAAGAGTGCCTGGTCAACGCCTGGCGGAAGCGGTCTGCGGCATGGCGATAGTCTTTTTGCTGGTAATACAGCAGGCCAAGTGCAGTCAACACCTCAGTATTTCCCCCAATCTTTTGGGAAATGCCTTCATAGACAGCAATAGCTTCCTTGTTGCGCTTCTGCTGCACCAGCAGTCGACCCAGCGCATTACTTACGCTTAAACTCCGGGGGTGTCCGACCAGAAACTTACGCAGCATCTCTTCGGCCTCAATGCTGTCTTCCTGGCGTAGCGCCAGACGGCTGAGCATCAGGACGGGGCCGGGCTGATCGGGCGCTAATTTGCGCAATATATCCAAAGAGCGCCTGGCTTTACCCAGCTTTCCCTGGCGCACGTAAAGCTCGGCATCAATATGGTATAATTGAGTGTATGCACCGGATTTGATACCTTCATGAATGACTTGATGCGCGTCATCAAACCGTCCCTCTTTCTCCATCAGGCGTATCAGCATCATACGTGCCGCAAACGATTTTGGTTTTTTCTTTAGCACCTGTTTCAGGACTTGAATAGCCTCGGTATTCTTGCCATTCATGGCCAGCATCTGGGCATGAATGAGGCGAATTTTTTCCATGGTTTTAGGTGCTAAGCCATGCATGCCCAGAAGCACATCCGCCTGTTTTCGCGCATCCCGCATCTGACCATGCCGCAGAAACAATTCCGTTAGCTGGATGCGTGGAAGGACTGCTGACGGGTCTTTGCTGAGCAATGCTTCAAGAAAGCGGATAGCTAACGCGGGATGGTTGTTCTCTATTGCCTGTTCAGCCGCCAGATACAAAAAGCCGGCGCCCATCTCTGATATGGGCTCCTGCATTTGAACGGGTTCCCTGGAAACGACGGGGGTTGGCGGCAGAGCTACCGCCGTGCATGAGACGAGGAGGATGCCGCTTATGAAAATCAGGGCGCGTACAGTCATACCATAACCTCTTGCATAGTGACCTCCCGGAATTTCCCGCCTTTCGTGTTTAACGCCCAACATTGCGTATCTACGGCATGGCCCTGATACGTACTGACAATCATGTAGGCAAAGCTATCCCATGCATCGGCGAGATCAGACGGTGAAGGTTTGGCCGGACAGTCCGGGTGGCTGTGGTAGATTCCCATGATTTCACGACCCGTACCGCGCAATTCACGGTCCACCATCCGGTATGCTTCCGGATCCAGGATGAAACGATCCGCGGACCTCTCGGTGTTGAGGTTAGCTACCTCGCGCCCCTCGTCAATATGCCAGTCTTTATCCGTGAGTGTGCCCAACAGCAAACCACAGGCTTCATGCGGGTAATGGCGTTCTGCGGAGGTGCGAATATCCTGTAGGGCAGTGCTTTGTATCAGGCACAACTGCTCGGCTGGCGATGTATCCAGGACATTAAGGTAGGCATGACTGTTGAATCGCTCGGGAACGCCGCGTTCGGCGATGGAATCTTCATGTTCCTGCATTTTCTCTCCGGTTTATAATTTTCAGGGGCAACACTAGCGTGCAGCGCTCGCTTGCCAAGACATCGCACATGATGTCGGGCACGAATGAAACGGAGGTGAATACATGAAACGGATTCAGATCATAATACTTGCGGGATTTTTTGCCGTCGCCGCTTCGGCATGTACCCATGCCGACCACAAACAGGGTGTATCGTTTGCAACACCGAAGAATGGCGCCACCGTCAGCCAAACATTCAAGGTTGGAATGGAAGTAGAAGGCATGCAGGTACACAAGGCCGGAGAAATAGTGGATGGAACAGGCCATTTTCACATTATTGTGGACGGCGCCTGCGTCAAACGGGGCGATGTGATTACCAAGGATGCAACGCACATTCATTTCGGCAAGGGCCAGACCGAGACCCAACTCAAGCTCGCCTCCGGTGAGCATGCGCTGACGCTGCAATTCGCCAACAGCCATCATGAATCCTATGGCAAGGACTGGTGCAAGACGATTCATATTACGGTCAAATAAAAGGCCGTTGAAGTTCATCGTTGACCCTGGCATGGTGAACCTCGCGGGCTTGCTTCGTCCGAAGCTTAGATTTGAGAGTCACCATTATATCAATGGGTTACGCG
>CAZDWG010000177.1:0-3489 GCA_964509005.1 uncultured Zetaproteobacteria bacterium | reverse complement strand
TGACCACCGGATGACTCGCTGTGGCACGATTTGTGGGTAAAGGGCAGCCCTAGTGCTTCGGTTGAACCGTGGCAATCGACACCTTGCCCATGCCCAGTTGCCGCAGCACATCCAGCACACGCACCACGCGCTTGTACTGCGAATCCGCATCAGCCCGGAGAACCGCGTGCATATTGGGATTGCCCTTCGTCACATTCAGAATTCGCTCACGTAACGCGCTATCGGACACCGCTTCATCCTGCACAAAGAACTGTCCCTTGGTGTTAATGCTGATCACAACCTCTTTGGTGTTCGTCGCCTGTTCATGTGACGTGCTGGTCGGCAATTGCAGTTTAAGGCTGCTGGACACCTTGAAGCTGGTCGAAACCATGAAAAAAATAAGCATCAAAAACACGACATCCACCAATGGCGTAATATCCACGCTGTAGTCGCGCTTATGACGTTCGCGCAGGCGCATTAACGCTCACCCTTCAGAAGTTCCACGAAGCGCAACGCGTGTTGTTCGATTTCAATCACAAAACGGTCTACCCGCGCCTCGAAGAAGCGGAAAGCAACCAGAGCGGGAATAGCCACCGACAAACCCGCCGCAGTGGTGTTCAGCGCCTTGGAAATACCGCCGGCCAACACATCCGCCTTGCCTACCCCTTGCACGGCAATCACCTGAAACACTTCAATCATACCGATTACGGTGCCCAGTAATCCCAGCAGAGGGGAAATAGCGGCAATCAGGCCCAGCACGCCGATAAAACGATCCAGGTGGGCGACCTCCTGTCGTCCAACCTCCTCAAGCACCTCTTTGAGTACGGCGCGGGATACACCCCTGTTTTCCAGTGCTACCCAAAGGACGCGGCCCATGGCCGTGGGACTGTCGCGGCATATCCGCATGGCCTGTTTCACGTCTTCGTTGCGAATGGCTGCTTCCACGGCATTCACGTCTTTTTCGGGAATGACCACCGAGCGTCTCAGACTCCAGCTTCGCTCAAAAATAATGGTCAACGCCAGGATGGAACAACCGAGCAGAATAAACATGACTGATCCGCCCTGAACCATAAATTCGTACACATTCACCTCCAGCAGCCGCTTATGAACCCGTCCGGCAAACGCGGATTATAGGTGATGACATCGTAAGAAGTCATCATCGCACTCGCGGACAAAGGAACAAGCAAGGGTATGGCAGCATTTATGAATAGTTCAGGCTAGGTAAAATGTCGCCACCACTGCAATGCACGCTCGCGTTTATCGGATCGCGTAGGTGTTGCATAAACGACGCGGATACCCCCTTTGTTGTCATCATCCGGCATCACTATCACGGCACCCTCTGACGTATTCCAAACGCGCGCGCCAGATCTTTCGTACCGCTGTACGACCTGCGGCCTGGGAAACCCGTAGCGATTGGCATATCCAGTCTGGGCAATCGCCACTTCCGGCCTCGCAGCCCGAACCCATGCCGGTGTACTGGACGTTGTACTCCCATGATGCGGCATCAACATCACATCCTGCGGTCGCATGCCGTGAGCCACGATTCCAGCCTCCGCCCTAGCCTCAATATCACCAGGAAACAACAAGCGCTTCCCGTTCTCCAGCTGGAAGGACAGAACCAACGATCCATTATTTGGATTAAGCGGATGATATCCGGCTGGCGGCCACAATACCCGCCCCTGTACGCCATCGAACTTGATTTTATCTCCCTGCTTTAACCAGCGCACGTGGCCACCGTGCGAACGCACCCTCCGCACCAAACGCTGGATGACCGGATGGCGCTTCACGTCCGGTACGTCGGCCAGCCATAGTTCTTTCACATCATTCACCTGATCCATCAAGCGCATCATTCCGCCCATGTGATCGGACTGGGCATGGGTAATCACCAAAATATCAATATGCGTGATGCCCCCGGCGCGCAAACCCGCGGCCACGATAGTGCCGCCATTAAAACGGCTTCCGCGCCTGCCCGGCGCATCCACCACCAATACATGACCATCCGGCGACACGAGACTGGCCGCCGCGCCCTGCCCCACATCCCATGCCGTTAGTTGCATCTGCGCCGGCGCCCGCTCCCGCGTAGCCACTATACCATAGATCACCACAGTCCATATCATGAGAGACCATCCAACCCGGCGCCTGCCTTTCCACAATAAAGCGGCAGAAAATATTGCACCGCTTACATAAAGCCCAGTCAACCACCATGGCACGGAAGGAATCCACAGGTGACCGTCCGGCCATTGCGATACCCACGCCAGCAAACGGTTCCCCATATCTATACCGTAGCCCGCCACGGAAAACAACCCTGTTGCCGCACTGCTTATGCCCGCGCCCGCCAGTATTGCTCCCGCCAGGGCCAGCGGTAGAACGAACAGGCTGTATAACGGAATCATGACCATGTTGGTTGGCAGACCGTATATCGGCAAACGCCCGAATGCCTGAGCAACAAGGGGCAACGTTGCCAGGCTGGCGATCAGGGTCACCCACAACATCCCCGCGAACACACGCCGGATACGAAAACCGTCCGCATGAGGGCCTTGCTTTCCAGCCCAGAACAAAATTGCCGCCGTGGCGGAAAAAGATAACCACAACGATATCGACTCCACCGCCTGCGCATCCAGCAGCAACATCAGGATTAACGCAGCCAACATGGTGTTAAGGGGCGCGGCTCGCGCCTTCAGCCACCAGGCGAGCGCGCCTGCCGCCAGCATCATGGTGGCGCGCTCGGCGGGCAACGGCCAACCCGCCAGTGATGCATAAGCTACCGCAACCGCGAAACCAGCTATCAGGGATATGCCGCGCACCGGAAACCTGACCATCCACGCTTCCCGTCGGGTCAACAGCCACCAGCACAAGCCAAAACCAAGCGCCGCCGCCATACCCACATGCAAGCCTGAAATAGCCAGTAAATGCATAGCTCCCGTGGCCGCGAATACATCTTGAATACGGGCGGGAATATGACTCCGATCCGCCAATAGCAGCGCCTCGAGGATACCGGCCTGCGCATTCGGCAAGCCCTGTAGCGCATCCCGAATACGCTGGCGCACACCTTGCAGCCACGAGGCATTTGATGCGAGTACCGTCACTGCCCCTTTGGCGCTGCCGATAAGTGCAATATGGCGATCAAAACAATAGGCCTCGAAATCGAATCCGCCGGGATTGTTGTGATTGCGCGGTGCATGCCAGTGAACCCGCGCCTGTATCCTGTCGCCGGGCCTGATTTTACTTGCCGCATATTGATACACATACAACCAGGCCCGCCCATGCAAGGAAGGGGACGACTTACCCGGGCGGCTAATCCGACGCAATGTTAAGCGCGTGTAGATTGTTGTGTGTTGCGTTTTCACCACGCTGGCCGTGATCTGCCGAGAGCCTTTCAGCCAACTGCTATCGAATGCTACCGAACGCGCATCCCATCCAAGATTGATGAGACCCCATGCAACCCCAGCTAACAGAAGCGCTGCAAATGCGCGTGTTTTGGATAAAAAAAGAAATAAAGCCGCGATTCCG
>CAZDWG010000176.1:0-3522 GCA_964509005.1 uncultured Zetaproteobacteria bacterium | reverse complement strand
TTTTAACGCCTCGTATTTTAACTGTTTTTTGGCTTAAGCTGACAAAGATGGGTTAAGATTGATATGACGTGTATAGCGTCGATGCGCTTCGCCAATCCCGCATGCCAGGCTTTCCTCCCGCTCTGGAACCGCAATGAGGTGAACATGGTTTGGCATCAGACAATACGCCCATATCTCTACGCCAATCTTCTTGCACCATTCAGACAGCAATGAAAGGTACCTTTCATAGTCCGCATCCTCAAAAAATGTCTGCATCCGCCTCACGCCGCGCTGTGTGACATGATGTGGAATTCCCGGAACTACTACCCTCGCCAATCGCGCCATGGACAGAACATAAGACAATCACGCGAAACTTGCAAAAAATAGGTATTGTGTCCCCTAAATTCGCAAGGTATTGTGTCCCCTAAATTCGCAAACCCAATGTTGCCACCATAGTACGATTCAATTTTCATTGAAGGGGTGTGCCCCGTTATCACTGGCTTGGCGACCATATCGAGCAAACGCGTTGATCTGAATTTAATAAGCCTTTGCTGATTATTCAGATACTTCTCTTGATAGTGTTCAGCATCGAGGCGGAAAGTCCCATCATCTTGGGTTGTCGCAGAATATTTTAATACTTGGACCTGCATTACTATTGTTCATTCCAAAATAATAAGTTTTCGGTAATTGCCCACTCAATAAAGGTTTCGGGCATGTCATTCGGTAGTACATCAGGTTTGATATGAAAGGAACACGCGCTTAGAGCATCCGATAACAAGTAAGCGAATGGGATATCTCCACCCTCCAATGGGTTGCGGTATAGATGTCGGGCGCTTTTAGGTTCTACCTCTAGCATTTCTTCTGATTCTCCAATCGCAACGATGCAGCATTGTCCGGGCTGACTATGCTTTTACCGGTCTGGGCTTCGATTTCCTTTCTTGCGGTTCCCGCCACATGCCCGCCTTGCCGGGCGACGGTTTTATTGCCATCGAGTGATTCCGGTTTTTTCTTTTTGGATATTTCAGCGGTGGAGGCTTCGGCCAGCATATTCAGAACCAGTTCCAGATTGCTCATGTTGTCGCGCAGATTCTGCTTTTTCAGACCTTTGAAGCGTTTATATTCCTTCACACTTTTATCAGCCCATGCTTGGGTGATTTCATCGGTCAAGATGGCATATTCCAGCCCTTGCTCGACACCGCGTTCCCGCCATTCATCGGTCAGCTCTTTTCGGACTTCGATACTTTTCAGACGCTGGTTGATCCACTCTTTGGAATAGCCTTTTTTCAGGTAGGTTTGCATAGCCCGGTCAAAGACCCGTTCCGGGTCTTCCGTTTCCTCCATTCGTTCATAGCCAACTTTTGCCAGCCACAGCTTGAAGGGCTCGGCTTTGGGGGAGGGAATGGATTGAATTAAACGAAGTAAATTTTCTGTGTCGATGACGTCCGTTTGTCTCCTTTTTCCATCCGACGCAAGCATTTTCAACTGTCCGATTTTTTCGGACACTTCACTTCCTTCGTCTATAAGTCTCTTCTTTAAGTCACTCCAGTATTTTCGTGGACGTTTAGTCTCCGTTAAAATTTCAAGCACATCCACAACAGAAAAATACCACAACTCCTGTTCTTCATCCCAATGACGGCGAACTGTATTTTGATGAAATAAAACAATGGAATTTTCTTTTGTCATTGTCCTACCTCCAAAACGACAGTTTTTCACTTGTCGCCCATTCAATAAAAGCTTCGGCGATGCCATCGGGCAATTCACCGTCATGATTATGCAAATCATGCTCGACGATCAGGTGACCGTTCCTGTCCAGTTGCTGTTGGCCATTGCTGTTTTTCAGATAGATATAGTCGCCGGAGTTATTTTTGCCGCCTTTTTCGCTGACGGCGAAAAAGATGGGATAATCGTCCACCTTCGGGCAGAGCGGCCCGGCATCGGGATTATCGTTCCATTTTTGCACGAACAAGACGCTGGTTTTGGTGCCGGTATGAGGTTTGAAGGTGTTGCCGTGCAGACCCACCACGGCAAGGATGCGACCATGCCGGGAGATGAACTCGCGAATATGTTTGTCCGAGGTATTATTGAATCGTCCCTGTGGCAACACAATCGCCATGCGTCCGCCGGGCTTGAGAAAGTCCATATTGCGCTCGATAAACAGAATGTCGCGCCCAACCTTGCTTTGGGCTTTACCATTTGATTTAAAGCCCAGTTCATATTGATGCAGGATACGACTTTCCTTGATGTCGCCAGCGAAGGGTGGATTGGCCATCAGGATGTCGAACAAAAAGTGTTTATCCTCGCTTTTTTTGGCTCGCAGTTTTTCCAGCCGCTCAAAACCATCGCCATAGGTATTGATCCATTTTTTGTCTTGCTCTGTTTTGTCACGCCACCGGTTGAAATCCAGCGTATTCAAATGCAGCACATTGGTTTCGCCATCCCCGGCAATCAGGTTCAGCGTACGGGCGACGCGCACGGTCTTTTCATCGAAGTCAATGCCAAACACCTTGAGTACATGTTTTTTGTCCGCATCCGGGATTTCTGCATTGGTGAACAGGTGGCCGGTAAGTTTGAAAATGGTATGCACAGGAAAGCCGCAACTGCCCGAAGCAGTATCAACCATATATTCACCGCGCTTGGGATTGAGCATTTGCACGCACATATCAATGACATGGCGTGGCGTGAAATACTGACCCTTTTCACCCTTGGAGGATTTGTTGACCAGATATTCAAAGGCCTCATCCACCACCAATAGATTGGAGTTGAACAGTTTTACGTCCTGCAAGCTGGAAACGCAGACGGCCAAATGGCTGTCGGACAACTCGAAAGTCGAGCCTTCCGGGAACACGCCTTTCCATTGTCCTTTGGCCTGATTGAACAGTTCCTGTATGTTCTTTTTCAATTCCGAATCAGTCTGGCCAGTATTGCGGAACTCCATGACCCGGAAGCCTTCATCGTCCACCCCGGCGACCGCAGTCTTCAGCGCGTCATAGTCCGAGCCGCCGAAATAAGCCGGAGCGGTCGGTTCTTCGACGCCGGATTTGGTGACCTGTTTGACCAGATAATTGAGCACGGTTTTGTCCGGTTGGCTCAGATATTCGTCGTAGAGCTTGGTAAAGATGAGTTTGAACACTTCTTCAAACACATCCACGCCAGCATTGGCCAGCACCTCATCTTCCATTTCCAGGATGATATCTCTCAGGGATTTGCGTTCGTTGGCGATTTTATCCTTGATGATCAGGTCTTTCAGTGTAAAGCGTTCGCTGAGGACATCTTTCAGACTCTGGCTGGCCTTGGGAATATCGGTAATGTCTTCGAAATAGTTCGGATCTTTACGATGGAAGCGTGAAATCTTCTCGCCGTTGCTCCAGACGGCAATTGGAGCGCCTGTTGCGTTACAGTACGACCGAAGTTGATCTTTACCGTCCTGGTGTCTGGGTTTCTTTACCTCAATAATGATATAGGGCGTATCAGAGCGGTCTTTATCAAAAACAACAATATCGGCACTCTTTTTTTCTCGCCCAAACGTCACCTTGTATTCAAAGG
>CAZDWG010000175.1:0-3538 GCA_964509005.1 uncultured Zetaproteobacteria bacterium | reverse complement strand
ATGGACTCAAAGTGGGATTGCCGCTCATCCACCCAGAGTTTTGCAAGAGGCTCCAAGAGCACGAATTAACGGGAATAAAACAGACATGATTGGCATGGTGGTTGTGGCGCATGAGCACGTTGGCGAGGCCATGCTGGGCGCGGTCGAACATGTGTTGGGGCCACAGGCGCTGGCGGCAGCGTTGAGTATTGGTGCGAATGCTGATATTCAGGCGGATATTAGTAAAGGTCAGGAGCACCTGTACACCCTGATCAAACAATGCGATGCAGGTGATGGCGTGTTGCTGTTCGCGGATATGTTTGGCGGTACGCCCTGTAATCTTGCCCTGTCCTGCATCAAGAAGGGAAATGTGGAAGTGGTTTCAGGATTCAATCTTCCCATGCTGATCAAAGCGGCCACGTTGCGGCAAACACTGACCGATCTGCATTTACTGGCGCGGCAGGCCAGGGATGCCGGTCGCTATCATATGCATCTTGCTTCCGAATTGATGCAGGAACGAAAGCGGTCAGATGGCTGAACAAACAGCAACCATTCAAAACAAGCTCGGCCTGCATGCCAGGGCTTCGGCCCGTCTGGCCGTAACCGCCAGTGCTTATGCATGTGATGTGTTTATTTCCAGGGATGGTATTGAAGTCAATGGTAAGAGTATTATGGGTATCATGATGTTGGCTGCGGGCAAGGGTTCGCGCATTACGATTCGCACCCGGGGGGGGCAGGAAGACGTTGCGCTGGCGGCGATTGTCCAACTGATTGACGAGTGTTTCGGAGAAGCCGAATGACCCGGAGGACACCGCGGCGTGGCACCGCCGTAGCCGCAAGTCCGGGAATTGCCATCGGCATAGCGCAAAAAATAAATCAGGGCCAGAGCCCCATTCCAGAGGAACAAATTGGCGCTGGCGATGTCCAGGATGAAATCAAGCGGCTGCAACAGGCCATCATTGATGCCGTCGCCGATCTTGATGCGGAGCGCCTGCATCTGCTGAACCTGGAGAGCCAGGAACCGCTACATATTCTTGATGCGCAGCGGCTAATGCTGCTGGATACCGATTTATCGCGCAAAGTCATACACATGATTGGCGAGAAAGAGATTAATGCCGAATGGGCCTTACACCAGCAAATCAGTGCTATATGCGGGGTATTTGAAGATATTGAGGACAGCTATCTGCGCGCCAGAAAAATCGACATCGAGCAGGCGGGCATGCGTATTTTGCATCATCTCACGGGGCGGGAGGTAAGGCCCATTTCTCTTCTGGCCAATGGCGAGCAGGTGATTCTCATCAGTGGCGATTTTACGCCGCTGGAGATCATTCGTTTCTGGCGGCAAGGCGTAGCAGGGTTTATTGCTGAGCAGGGCGGCATCAACGCCCATGGCATTATTACCGCGCGGGGTATCGGCTTGCCCGCATTGGTGGGTGCGGAGGGCGCCATCAGCCAGATTGAGGATGGCAACCCCGTCATTCTGGATGGAGAACAGGGTGTGTGGATTGCCAATGCTGACGATACAACCTTATCCGAATATCAACGGCTTACCCAAACCATGAATTTGGCACAGGAAGGCTTGCAAGCCTATGCCAGACAAGTTTCCGCAAGCGCTGATGGCCATGTGCTGAAGCTCATGGCCAACCTGGAAGTGAATGACGAGGTACCACTGGCGTGTGCGGCAGGCGCGGATGGCGTAGGGCTGTATCGAACCGAGTTTCTGCTGGCGGGCATGGATCGATTACCGGGAGAAGACGAGCAATTGCGGCAATACACACATGTATTGCACGGCATGGAAGGATTACCCGTGGTCTTTCGGCTGATCGATATCGGAGGCGAAAAACCCATGCTGTTTGAGCATGTCACGGGCCATACCGCGAGGGGCATGAACCCCTCACTCGGCTTGCGAGGGGTCAGGGTATTATTGCGCAATCCTGACGTGCTGAGGGTTCAACTGATGGCGCTGCTGCGTGCGGCAAGCGAAGGCGACATGCAAATCCTTATCCCGATGGTGACATACTCCGATGAGGTTATACAGGTTCGGCACATGCTGAATGCGTGTGCCCGTAAACTTGGCGTAAAAAACAGGATCCCCCTGGGTGCGATGATTGAGGTTCCGGCGGCGGTGATGATTGCCGATGAACTGGCCGAAGTGAGTGATTTCTTTTCTGTTGGTACCAACGACCTGATTCAGTACACGCTGGCCGCGGACCGCGCCGATGACGAGGTTGCGTATCTGTATGATACATCACATCCGGCCATGGAACGTATGCTGCGGCTCACGGTTCGCGCCGCGAAGAAGGCGGGGATCCCGATTACCATGTGCGGGGAAATGGCTGCGTCCAGCCAGTGGACGGAGCGGCTGATGAACATGGGATTCGATGCTCTTTCCATGAGCGTTAACCATATCCTCCCGCTACGCAAACATTTGAGCCGTTTGCATTATCAGCCGGAACCGCATTAGTGTCCTTGGGGCAGCACTAGCGCTGCCCATTACTCGCTGTGGCACGATTTGTGGGTAATGGGCAGCACTAGCGGACAAAGAGACTGAGCGCAGGAGGATACCGTGCGATACGACTGGACCGTGAAGGAAATCGAGGCGCTGTTTGCGCTACCGTTCAATGACCTGATGTTTCGGGCACAAGTTTCACACCGGGCGCATTTTGATGCCAACGCGGTGCAGCTTTCCACTTTGCTGTCCATCAAGACCGGCGGCTGCCCCGAAGACTGCAAATATTGCCCGCAATCGACCCGCTACGACACAGCGGTTGAATCCGAACTGCTGATGAAGAAGGAAGAGGTGATGAAGGCAGCGCGTGCGGCGAAGGAAAAAGGCGCTTCCCGCTTCTGCATGGGGGCGGCCTGGCGCGAGCCTGCGGGGCGCGCCTTCGATCTGGTCTGCGACATGGTGCGCGAGGTCAAGACCATGGGCATGGAAACCTGCGCGACACTGGGCATGCTGACTGAGGAGCAGGCGACAAAGCTCAAGGCGGCGGGGCTGGATTACTATAATCACAACCTTGATACCGACCCGGAGTACTACAGAGAAATCATTTCCACGCGCACCTTTGACGAGCGGCTGGACACGTTGCGACATGTGCGCGCCGTCGGCATGAGTATTTGCTGCGGTGGTATCGTTGGTATGGGGGAATCACGGCGCCATCGCGCCGGGCTGGTTGCACAACTGGCGCGCATGCAGCCGCACCCGGAGAGCGTGCCGATTAATTTGTTGGTGAAGGTGGAAGGTACACCGGTTGCCGGGGACGACCAGTTTGCTGAAGACCTGGATCACTTCGAGTTTATCCGCACGATTGCCGTTTCGCGTATTACCATGCCGACTTCCCATGTACGGCTTTCAGCCGGACGCGAGGGCATGTGCGAGGAAATGCAGGCGCTCTGCTTCCTGGCCGGGGCGAACTCGGTTTTTTATGGCGAGAAGCTGCTCACCACCGGCAATCAGGATACCGACAGGGATCAGAAACTGTTTGAAAAGCTCGGCATCCGCCCGGAGGAATCCGTGGGTATACCTTCTTCCCGCCGGATAGCGAATGCCTAGCGC
>CAZDWG010000174.1:0-3558 GCA_964509005.1 uncultured Zetaproteobacteria bacterium | reverse complement strand
TATAGAAGAAACGCACACCTTCGGCCAGTTCATTCAGGTTCTTTGAACGCTCCTGAAGTAATTGAATCGCTTTGACCATATCCGGTCCACCGCGGACATCCGCATCCAGGCGTCGTACCACCTCTCCGGATAATGATTCCGGCGCCGCACAACGCAGATAATGCGCATTCAACCAGTCCAGTTTACTCTGATCAAAACGTGCGGCGGCCTTGCCAACCTCGCGCACATCAAATAATTCGGTTAACTGGTCGCGGCTGAACACTTCTTCATCCCCATGCGACCAGCCCAGCCGCGCCAGGTAATTCACCATGGCATCGGAGATATATCCGCTTTCGCGGTATTCGGTAATGGCAACCGCGCCATGTCGTTTGGACATCTTGGCGCCATCCGGTCCATGAATGAGTGGAATATGCGCAAACTCGGGAATGGAAAGGTTCAGTGCTTCATAAAGCTGAACCTGACGCGGCGTGTTGTTCAGATGGTCCGAGCCACGGATAACGTGCGTAATCTCCATGTTTGCATCATCAACCACCACGGCCAGATTATAGGTTGGCGATCCGTCCGAGCGTAGCAGAATCAGATCATCCAGTCCCCGGTTATCGAACGTCACATCGCCCAATACCAGGTCACGGACCACGGTTTTCCCTGTATCGGGAGAGCGAAAACGAATCACACAGGGTTTGTTTTCCGGTACATCCGCACGATGTCGGCAGCGTCCGTCATACATGGGCTTTTGGCCCGCCGCACGTTGTGTGTCGCGCATGGCATTCAGTTCATCCTTACTACAATCGCAGCGGTAGGCTTTGCCTTCCGCGAGCAGGCGGCCCGCCGCCGCTACATGAGCGGCATGGTTCCGGCTCTGGAACGCTACATCTCCATCCCAGTCCAGACCCAGCCAGGAAAGACCATCCAGAATAACTTGCGTCGCCTCCCGCGTGGAACGTTCCCGATCCGTATCCTCAATGCGCAAGACAAACTCGCCCCCGTGATGGCGTGCATGCAGCCATGAGAACAGCGCCGTGCGGGCGCCGCCAATATGCAGCATCCCTGTGGGTGACGGGGCAAAACGTGTGCGAATGGTCATCATTTCCTTCCTTTGCGGCGATTTTGATAAAACGCCCGAACAGTATCGACCGAACAGTATCGAATTTATCCGAATTGTTCCTCAAGGCATACGGGCTGTTATTTTTATACCTGTAATATCACCATACCTGTGTGCGGCGGTCGGCCATACGGGATAGATGCGATGCCGGGGAATACCGCGCCTGCGCATATAATACTCAATCATGGCCTGAGTGTGGCGGACACGCGAGATCAAATGTTCATCCAGGGGCGTGCGGCCCAGTTGCGGAAGTAGCTCCGCGACCAATTTGGGCTGTTTTCGCAGTGCCTCAACGACGCGCCACAAACGCGCATGTTCGTTATGCGAAAAAGCACGCCCGTGCTGTAATTGAACATACGACACCACCTTTACCGCAGGCTGCACGCTAATCGGCAACCTGCTTGCCAGAGGCACCCGCTGCCTGATGACCTTCAAGGTCGCAAGCCCCATGCGCCCGATGGACAATGGTTGTGCGCGCCAATCACCCTTGAATGGGACGCGTAAACGTATGCGGCCCCGTTGGCCAAGGCGCTCAAGCAAATCCCGCATGCTATAACCGGTCAACGGCAGCATGGGATCTTGCGGATATACACCTGATACAAATTGCCCCTGACGTAAAACGAGGTTCAACACACCGATATAAGCGTGTTTCTCGTGAGCGGGTTTGATGGAAAGGCTTCCATCCAGGCGTCCGCGAATCAGGCGTGGTGAGCCGGAGACCTCCAGCCAGTTATTAAGAAAAAAGGGTAAGGCATCCCGCAATCTGGCATGGAGTTTCATCTTTATATCGCTACTAAACCAGTCTACGCGCCCCCGGATACGCAAGCTTCCCCCACCCACGGAAGCATTCAATACCAGGGGCGACCATGCCTCCTGATGCATATTTCTCAGGGAAAAGGATACATCATCCGCCCATACCGCACCTGCATTCCCCACGCTGATGCTGCCATGTTCCGCCTCGACCCCATCCACCTGCCAGGGAAGCGCCTTATGCCGCACCTCTGGTCCCTTTGCCGTTTTAGCTCCGACCGTGTGGGGAATCGGGCGTAGTGCGGCCTGATAATACCACTTATTTATGTGGATCAGGCCCATGTGCTGTATTCCCAATGTACCGACCTTCCGAATGTCGATATGGATGGTATCTGCCTTGAAGGTATCGCCTCCCTGTGATGCCACGAGGCCGGTCAATATCGCTTGTCCCTTCACTATCCATGCATCATGATCGGACTGTAGTGAAAGCCGGAGTTGGCTGTTGCCGGAAAGTTGCAGGGGACCACTGCTTCCGGGCAGGGACAGATTCGGCAACAGGGGGCGCAACCGCACGACCGGCACGTTCTTGGCGCTAATGCTGGCATGGAATAACTGGCTGCCATGGCCCTCCCCGATAATATGCCATATCTCCTTACCTCCACTGGCGACATCCAGTTTCATATAACCATTGTCTCCCACGTGGCCGGAACCGTTCAAGGGAGGGAGAATCAGGTGGCGTGAACCTCCATGAAGGTTCATGGAAAGGCGAATATCCTCAAGTGTTAAATGGCTGACCTGAAAATGCCATGGAGAGGCCGATGACCGGGTTTCTCCCACTTGCAGCGCCATATCCATATCACGGATATAGGCATCTTCAACATGGACCCGGTGAGCAGGCCATTGTGTTACGGCATGATCCAGCATGATGTTACCTATCGTCCATGCGGGCAGATTTTTGGAAACGAGGCGGATACCGTGAATCTCGCCGCTCATATCCGTGGTCCAGTTTCCATAGCCTTTCCGCTCAAACTGCACATCCCCGCCTAATACACCGGAGATGACCTTTCGCCCGTCCACCTCAGGCAATACATTGCCAAATCCCGCCAGGGACAAGCCCCTGCATTTGGCCTGAACCTTGATATTCTCCGGTCCCATTTTCCCCTGAAGGTGCATGCTTCCCCGACCAGGTTGATCTTCAAGGCGGACATCGCCATCGAACATGAAATGCCGATACAACCGATCCGTATGCCAGTGGAGCGAGCCGTTACTGCCTCCATGTATATCGGCCTTCAGGCCCAGGATACGGGCCAGACCACTTGTCGCCATACCTTGCCAATCCACCATTCCCTTCAATGAATGATGATTCCGGTAGCCGTGTAGGCGGAAGGAGCCGCCGTTAACGCTTCCGTTCAGCTTAAAGCTGCGGTCCGCGATACGACCTGAAAGCTTTCTGATCCGCCAGGGGGCCTTTTCATCGGTGAAACGAAGTGTGCCGTCCGTCAGTATTAATTCATCCACATCATTGATTGCTGAAAACCATTGCCGCATGACATCGGAAGGTGTGCCGCGCAAACCATGGATCAGATCAGCACGGGGGAATGACAAAGACATGCCATCAAGGCGAATCCGGGAAAAATGAATAGTTTTTGATAGCATGGCACTGGTCGATGTATGCAAAGAAATGCGGGACACATGGATTACCCATT
>CAZDWG010000173.1:0-3579 GCA_964509005.1 uncultured Zetaproteobacteria bacterium | reverse complement strand
CTGTGCGTTATACCCAAACCAATGCGAAGCGATTTGAAGGGCTTTGGCGTTAGTTGTATATGCAAAGGATGCCGCCAAGCGGAAGCTTGGCAAAATAGACAAAGAACAGACACTCACATCATACGAAAACTGCGTTAAGTCACTGACTTTAGCTTGCGTGTATAAACTTAGCCTCTTTATCTTTTGGAGCAGCCATAAAGGTTCCAAGATTATTGATTTTATCGTCTCCCATTGCAGACCCAGCGAGTACGTTAATATTGCCATGTCCGCCGACATAAGCAGAAAAGCCCATAAATCCCAGCATTCGATGGAACAGCCTTTTTCTAAACCCTGTAGCAAGATCAAGCCCATATACATCCTGTACGCCATGAGTGATATAAACGGCATAGATACCAGATTTACCTTTAAACCACTTAACAGAGCTATCTTTATTATCTGCGGACATTTCCAATTTTATTAGATGTTTTGTATGAAAATTATAAAGGGCATAATCATAGTTGCCATGTCCGCCAACCAGAGAGCCAAGCCCCTTTAGACTATGGTACATAGAAAGTAGTGAGCCGTTAACATCTACATCATTGCGTTTCAACAATACATAACCCGTACTTGCAATATCGGCATGGATGTAGGTTGTTCTTCTCTCAGCGGAACCTGTTGTAGCGCTTATCACCGTGTATGAACGCTCCATCGTGTTTATATAGTACCCATCCGGCGGAGTAATGCTGGTGATATTTTTCCCTATTGTGTACAGGAACCCCGTATTTTTCCCATATTCTGTATATTGGCGAAGCACAAGGAATCCTTTGGATGTTAATATAAGATCATTTCCTGATAGTTGTTTCCCTGTGGTGGTTTCAATTTTCCAAGTGCCATTTTGGTATTTTATTGCTGTTGCAATTTGGATAGGAGCTACATTTACTGTCGGGCGCACAAACTTAATGGCGTATTTTTTTCCGCTTTGGATAGTGGCATAATTAGTAGAGCCAATTTTAATAAGGTAAACCACATTTCCCGATAAACTGTCAAAATTATACTTTAGAATTCTTCCTTCTGCATCCATATATCGAGAACCATTTGCGGTGAATCCGTCCATGTTAGGATCAGAAGAAAACCTAACTCCAGTATTGGCAGGTATTGTAGGAATGGAAGCAATTTCACTCGCAAGGTCGCCCTCGGAAACTTGTGGGCTACGCTGCTTTTGTATTGGGGCAATTGCTTGCGTCTTGTTTTGCCTAATGTTAGTTGCAGATGATGTTTTGATCATCTGTTGAATTCTTTGTTGGTAAATTTCTTGGAACTGTTGTTGCATCGCCGCCGTTGGAGGGGGCGATGCGGCGCAAGCTGCCAATTCCACTATACAAAAAATACCAATAATTGTATTTCGCATCTTCCTTTCCCTCCCACGCTATGAATATCAGTTGCCTTTAGGTAAATCGACGGTTGATCTGACCGCAGCATTGATCGTATTCATTGGAATAAGCTGGTGTTTGTATCAATCTTTGATGATGAGATCGCATAATTTTTTACAATACCCTTCTGATTAAAGAAAACCGTCAATTCTTTTTTCTTTCCTTTGGCACCAGATGTAAATAAATTAACAAGAGGGATGAAGTTGGTGATTTTTGAGTGTGTTTTGTCCCATTCGTACTTCCAAATCTCATTACCACTATCCGTAAATGAAGTTGATATAGGATCCCCATAGGCAGCTCGAACCTGTTCTTTCGTTGTTTCACCCCGTATTATTTTTTGAGACACTGTTCGGCTGTTTGCAGTTTTTAATACTTTATTTCCCGTACTAACGCATCCACCAAGCATCAACGCAATAACGGCAAATCCCATAATCGTTCTTTTCAACATCCTCCCCTCCTTATCTTAAATAAACTTCTGTAATCTCCGGTCTGAAATGACCTAACTCCTGACTGACTATAGACAAGGCGTTTCTATATAGGAAACCAGATGATTGCAACTCTTTCATGCGTTCTTGTGCATAGGCATGCCTGAGTCCGTGTGATCCCCGCGACCATCCTATAGTTCGATCAGCGGCGTTACGGAAGGATGCAGCCCATGCGCGTCCTGCACCTATCGCATAGTGTTTTTCGTATCGTATGCCCTGATCCCTGACGATAGCAGGGGCATCGAGGCGTCGCGCCTCCAGTTGTACGGCCAGATCGTGCGGTATCAACACTTCGCGGATCAAACCGCCTTTTCCTGCAATGGTGTACCTTGCACCCTCCCTTCCGGCAAATCGTTCCGATGACCATTTTCGATGCGAGCTTGCCGCGCGTTCATCCACCCGTCTCAATGAGTATAATTCATGTTGCCGCAAGCCTGCGGCATAAGCGATGCGTGTTGCCAATGCATTATGTTCGTTCTGGTGAGCTGCAATCATGGATACATGTTGTGAGGCGTATGCTCTGCCTGATGGATAGCGCGTTACCCCCGCCGAAGTCTTTTGACGTTCAAGTTTAGTGCCATACATGGAGAACTTTGGTTGATTCAGCATTTGCAATGCGCGCCGCTCATTATCAAGCAGCTTTTGGCCGATAGCTTCAGCCCTGTTGGCCAGATAGTCACGCGCCATTTCAGGAGTAATTTTATTAAGACGCCGAATTCCGTATTTGTCTTTAATGGCATTGCCTGCGCGCGTCAGGGCACGGGACATTTCCTGCGCCGTTCTTATTGAGTGTATACTTCCGGATTTGTCCGTGTGCCGTGCTTGCCCTATCGCCGATTTTGAGCGCACAAATGATCTGGCCTGCGCACCCATATCTTTTGTTCCGCCCCTTCTTCTTTCTCCGGACCGGCTCACGGATGTTCCCTCTCGCAGATAGGCCATGCCCGGAACCACCGGCGATACCACGGACCCTCAAAATAATGCGCCAGACGCAGGGATTGAATTCGATCCATACGCATAGTCTCCCCCCGCCCACGCATTTCTATCTGAGGCTCGTATTCTTCTCTTTGCCATCCGGGGTTGTCATCGCGTAGCAGCTTCTTGCTGCCCACCGTGATGGTGTAAGGAAGCCTCCGTTCCGCGATGACTTCGGAAAGCTTTTTATATGTGGACATCATGACATAATCGAAACGCCAGTCCCTAATAGTTAGCCCGTGTAGTTCGGTTTGTCCGTTATAGTGGAAATCAAAACGCGCTATGCATGTGCGATGGTTGCCGTCGCCATTGACATACCAGTCGTGTCCGTTGACGCTGATGTAGAACATCGGAGGTTGTTTTTTTTGGTCCGTTTCCAGGTAATATTGACGGTTGGACGCATGCAACGGCAGATTAAGATTCATCCTCTTGCCGTTGTGAATAAACCAGTTCCATGTTTGACCCTGGTAGTCAGGATGATCCGTTCCTTTGACATGAAAGATATTGAGAGAAGATGAATCGTTCCAGTAGTAGCTTATCGCAAAGGGCTTCATCTTCTGGAATTCGTTTTCATCCCACGCTCGGATTACATCATCCGCCCAGTGTGCGGGTCGTTCCTCAACAAGTTCCAGTAGCGGTTTGTCCATGTCCGCATCATATTCTCATTCCACAAGACCTGTCATAAAACCAAAAAAGGGAAAGGGAAAGGG
>CAZDWG010000172.1:0-3600 GCA_964509005.1 uncultured Zetaproteobacteria bacterium | reverse complement strand
TGCCTATCGTGTTCGTCATGGCTTTTGGTATCTTCTGGATGGCGCAATGATGATGGAATTAGCACACTTTTTTGGCCATACCCTGCTCGAAACCATGCGCGATCTGGCACCCATCATTCTGATACTGGGATTTTTCCAGTTTGTGGTATTACGCAACCCCATGGTCAAACCCTGGCGCGTGTTACGCGGCCTGGTTTACATCATGTTGGGCATGGCCCTCTTCCTGATGGGTCTGGAAAAAGCCATCTTCCCGCTGGGCAATCTCATGGCAAAACAATTAACGGCCCCGGAATTCCTGTTTGGCACGGTTACGCAAGCATCCGGGCATATTCACTGGCAGAACTACGGCTGGGTGTACGCCTTTGCGCTGGCGATCGGTTTTGCCACGACCATCGCCGAACCGGCCCTGATTGCCGTGGCCATGAAGGCCCAGCAGATTTCCGGCGGGGCAGTATCCGCGTGGGGATTGCGCCTTTCGGTTGCCGCGGGCGTAGCCATTGGCGTCGCTCTCGGTTGCTACCGCATTGTCACGGGTACGGATTTGTGGATGTACATCATTGCTGCTTATATTATGGTGATGCTGCAAACCCTGTTTTCTCCGAAAAGGATGATTCCCCTGGCCTATGATTCCGGCGGCGTCACGACCTCCACGGTGACCGTACCCCTGATTGCCGCACTGGGGCTGGGGCTGGCCAGCAACATTCCTGGCCGCAATCCCATGGTTGATGGTTTCGGCCTGATTGCGTTTGCCAGCGTCTTTCCCATCATAACCGTGCTGGCCTATACATGGATCGCGGAACGATGGACATCATACGCTAAAAAGTCGCTACTCAGGAGTTCCGACAAAAAATAGCAAGGAGGCAGAACATGCATTTTAAACTCATTATCGCACTGGTTGAAGACAGCACAACAGACGCCATCATGAAGGCGGCACGCGAGGCTGGCGCGACCGGCTCTACCATACTGGGCGATGCGCGTGGCGAAGGCCTGAAACCGCACAAAACATTTTTCGGACTGAATCTGGAAACACAGAGGGATATGTTACTGTTTCTCGTGGAAGAACACCTAAGCCGACAGATCCTGGAACGTATCGCGGCAGCAGGCGGCTTCGACGATAATCCGGGTCGTGGCGTGGCTTTTCAGATAGATGTGGAAGACACGATTGGTCTTAAAACGCAAATTGAAGCCCTTGTTGGGGAAGTAGAGGAGAAAATCTTATGAGCGAGCCCAAAGTCATTCGCGTCAGGGACGTCATGAAACACGAATTTGATATGGTGGATGGCCTTTCCACCGTGCGTGAGGTGTTGAATATGATGGAGCATGTGGAAACGAAATGCGTCATCGTCAATAAACGTCATCAGGACGATGAATATGGCATCGTTGTATTGGCGGATATTGCTCGCCATGTTCTGGCCAGGAACAAGTCTCCGGATCGCGTCAGTATTTATGAGGTCATGACTAAACCAGCCGTTCTTGTTAACCCCGGCATGGACATCCGACATGCCAGTTCCCTGTTCGCGCGTCTCGGCTTGTCGCGTGCGCCGGTCGTCAATGGTAAGGGTGAGATTATTGGCATCGTTAGCCACACCGACATGGTATTAAAGGGCCTGATGAAACTGTGCTAGGGACTTATGGAAAATCTACTGCGCGGCAGGGAGGCGGGTGGTACGTTCCCTCTCATCGTTTCCGAAATCATTCGCTGGCCGTTATCCTGCCCCTTCACAATCAAGCAACTGGAGCATAATCAATAGACTCGATTGATTACTCGAAGCCTGCGCACAGCCCCGCTCAGTGTTGCAAGGATTAAAGCAATCAAGACCCTATCGATTTTTGATTTGTTTGTAGCTGGAAAAAGTTTGAACTTTTTCCGCAACGGTTTTTACTTCCAGTGCCGCGCATCATGGTTAGCCTGTTCTGATGCTTCGTGAATACACTATTGGGGAGCCGTATACAAATAGTGCCAGCACGATTCTGTGGGGAGCTTGGTGACAATTGATTGTATGGCAAGGATACTGTGATACTGGTGGGAAACCAGTTGCCGACAGAGAACGCAAACGTGAGCCTAAGCAGTCAGAGAAACCGGTTTACTCGGTAGACTTGGCTATCAAATTTCTCCAGTGTGTGCATTGAAGGGTTAAAAGGGAGGGTATTTTGGATGCTTTTGATGTGAAATTTCCAGATGTATCGAACAACATTCGGGACTGCACTCAGCTCACCAAGGCTGACAAAGATCAATTCTTTGCGGCAATTGATAGCGCAACTCCCACTAGTATCAATGAGATGCGAGATGCCGCCGAAAAATACTTTCGCGCCAACAAGCTTCGCGGCGCGACATTTGAAGACCGTGATGGCCTCACCAGACTTGGGCACCTCCATGGGTGGTCGGCCCTGCGCCAGGATGATGCCGTTATGGAAGTTCTCAATGAGCTTCCCACTGATATTAGTAGATATAAGGATGCAGTCAAAATTGAGGATTGGGATAAGCTGAAGGAAATGTTGGAATACCTTGAAGATGTGCCCCTAATGTACGTTGTTTGGGGTTTTACAGGGAACGGTAACATTCCCTTCGAGGGTGTCAATCTGAGTGATTTGCCATGTCGATTGGCCCTTGACCCCATTGAACCAGATGCCTATTTTCCATTTGAGATTCAGGTTCCGGATAATGCCGAGGTAAAAGAGGCCACCGCCTTTGATGCGGAACTAAATGAATGTTGGCGCCCGGGAGGTCGGACTATCCCTTTACCTCGGTGTGCAGATAAATCAGGTTTTCGAGAGGCCGTCATGCCAGGGGCAGGGATGACTGGATCTTGGGTGACGTTTCGTCAAGCAAATCCACCAAGATTTTAATTAGGAAGTAAACAATGACTATTGAAGCTTGGAGAGATGATATCGTTGATGCGCTTAACCGTAATCTCACCGCACATCCTGATCGCGCGGGATCAACCCCGCTTAGCCGCTTGGCGGACAAAATGGAGGCGCTTTCCCCAACTTCTGGTGATGCTGATGAAGCATTGAGTGCGCTTGTCTCACTTATCGAAGACCCAGAAATGGGTTTTGAGGATCAGTCGGAAAAAAAATATTGGCGTGGATTGACCGGACTGTGCCGCAGCCTGCAAACCCATAACTGGAAAAAGATAGAATCAGCTTTTTATGCGAGACTGTTTGGACCAAGGTCACTTGTGTCAGATTTGCGCGTCTTCGCGTTAAATGGTGTCATCATGGCGGGCAAGAAACTTAATCCAAAAGATTTAGAAAAGCTTAAGGAAGACGGGCTTCTAGAGACAAACCCCGTATCATGGCTATATGCTGCGGTGATTAGCTCTAACCTGGACCTTGCGGTCGAGACAGCCAAGGGCCTTCTAAAAGCTGACAAACTGAACATAAATGCATTCGCCCTAACGTTGGATGATTGGAATGACCATTGGAAGGAGGGAGTCGATTTCGGTGACGTCATTACCGATCTTAGAGATAATGCTACCAGCCAGGCAGCCAAGAATAAACTACAAAAATGGATGGATCGACGCAACATCACCGCGTACATTCAGGAACGGGTGCAATACAAAAAAGTACATTTAAATTAGAATTAGCTGGACTCATCGG
>CAZDWG010000171.1:0-3624 GCA_964509005.1 uncultured Zetaproteobacteria bacterium | reverse complement strand
GGGATGATTGATATTGAGAGGTAAGAATTTTTATGGCTAAAGGGCAGCGCTAGCCTGCATTATTCATGAATCGAAGTAGTGATCGGCTGCGTCCTGCGCGGCATCCATAGCCTGTTGCACACGCTTTAACGCCTCGTCCATGTCATCCTTGTCAGCAACAGGCAGCAGATCTCCGAATACAAAAACACCTTTGGAAAATGGCTTTGGAATATAAAAATGATCCCACGAGGAAATACGCCATTGACGATTTGTAGCATAACATACCGGTAAAATTGGCAACCCTGTTTTTGCCGCCAATTGCACCGTTCCGATCTGGACTTTCTCACGCGGTCCTTTCGGGCCATCCGGCGTGATACCCAGGTCACAGTGCTCCTTTCTAACCTTGCGAATCATCTGCAACAGCGCCCTCGCACCCCCGTATGTTGATGAGCCGCGTACGGTCTGGATACCAATCAAGTGCATGGTATCCGCGATAAAACCACCGTCTCGGTGTTCCGAAATCAGCATATAGCCCTGCCATCCCCGAAAAGCATAGGGCATCATCAACATTCGCGCATGCCAGAAAGCCAGCAGAAACCGCTGAGGCTGATCTGGAACAAATCTCCGGCCGACGTACTCCCAACGAATGGTTCCGGAAAGGATAAAATAAATTGCATGAATTAAACGGGGAACAATCCAGACAATAAAGCGATCCAACACGCCTAGTGCCCGGTCAGGAGATATTCCGACTGCGTTTCAAACTGCATGTGATATAACTCGGCGTACATACCGCCCTTCTCCAGCAATTCGTCATGCGTCCCCATCTGGACGGCCTTGCCATTATCCAGCACAACAATGTGGTCGGCATGGCGGATGGTGGAAAGACGATGAGCGATCACGACCACGGTACGGCCCTTCATCAAGCGGTCAATGGCCTGTTGCACCAAACGTTCTGACTCCGTATCCAGGCTGCTGGTGGCCTCATCCAGAATCAAAATCGGCGCATCCTTGAGCAGCGCGCGCGCCAAAGAAAGGCGCTGCCGCTGACCGCCGGAGAGAATCACGCCGCGCTCGCCGATCAGGGTATCGTATCCCTTCGGCAGTTTCATAATAAAACCATGTGCATTGGCCGCCTTTGCAACCGCCTCCACCTGCATTCGATCAATATCCCCAAGACCGTAGGCAATATTGTTCAACACGGTATCGTTAAACAGAATCACTTCCTGCGTCACCATCGCTATGCGCGCCCGCAGGGAGGATTGCGTCAGTTCGCGCACATCCAAGTCATCAACCAGTACCGCACCACCGGTCACATCCATGAAACGAGGCAACAGATTAATCAGCGATGTCTTACCTGCACCACTGCGTCCTACCAGAGCCACCACATCGCCCGCTTGCACATCAAAGCTGACATCGGACAGAACCTGCTTATCTGTTCCGTCATATTGGAGCGCTACATGATCGAAACGAATACCTTTGGAAAAACCGGGCAGGTCAATGGCATCCGGCGCATCCTCCACGGCCACGGGTTCATCCAGCACCTCAAACACGCGCTCAGATGCCGCCAGCCCCTGCTGGATCTCATTATTAGCACGCGAAAGCCGTTTGACCGGCTCATAGAGCATAATCAGCGCCGCCAAAAAAGACACCAGCGTACCTGCGGTAGTTTCGCCGGAAGCCACGCGCAGTCCACCATAAAGCAGCACACCGGCGATGCCAAAGCCGGCCAGCAGTTCCATGATAGGGAAGGATAGCGCCTGAACGCGGAAGATACGCATCTGGTGATGGAGGAAATCGCCCGTAAGCCGACGGAATCGACCACATTCGTAATCCTCCATCCCGAACGCCTTCACCACGCGGATTCCGCCTACGGTTTCTTCAACCAGACTGGTCAATTCACCCATGGAAACCTGACCATCCGAACTCGCATGCCGCATCTTCTTGCCAAACCGGGCAATGGGATAAATAACCAGCGGAAAAACCAGCATGGCAATCAATGCCAGCGTCCAGTCCTGAAAAAATATCACGCCAAGCAGAAAGACAATGCTCACGGAATCCCGCATCAGGGCCGTTACGGAAGTGCTGGCAGCTGCCTGCACCAACGTTACATCGTAGCTGATGCGCGCCAATAACTCACCTGTTTTGCGATGCGCGAAAAAACTCAAAGACTGTCTGGCCAGATGGTCATAAATACTATTGCGCAGATCGTAGATTACCTTCTGGCCCACGTAGCCCATCAAATAGGACTGCCCGTAGTAGGCGCCACCCTTGATGACATATAAGACAATAACCAGGAGGGGGATAAGGTAAATCAAGCTTGGGTTCTTTCCCGACAACGCCTCATCCAGAGCCGGTTTCAGGGACCATGCCAGAGCCGCGGTCGTTCCGCCCAGCATCACCATGCAGGCCATGGCAACAGCCACACGCATGCGATAAGGCCGCAAAAAACCCAGCAATCTTAAATACATGATGTGCTCAAGGCGTCATCAGGATTTCGATGCGCCGGGAAGCGAAATTCGTGCCTTCCGTCTTGATGATGGCAGCCGTCCTTGCCGCCGCAAGAATGATTTACTTGCCTGAAACAAGGCCATGGCCAACTGCTTCTGATGTCTGGGGCTACGCAACAGTCGTTCCCGCTTCGGATTAGAGATATAATCCAGCTCCACCAGAACGCTGGGAATTTCCGGCGCTCCCAGCACAACAAACCGGGCATGTTTGGGAATACTGTATTTGATAGGCCCGATGCGTCGAATACGTTTCAATATTGCATCCGCCAACAATTCAGCACTATTCAGGCTGTCGCGTTTGATAAGATCCGCGAGGATACGACTCACCATGGGGTCCCGAACCTCCCCCGGCCTGACGCCGCCAATAGCATCTGAAGCATTCTCTTTCCTGGCCAGCATTGCGGCCATATGATCCGAGGCACCTTTCTCGGACATGGTATAAACGCTGGCGCCAGCAACATTCCGTTGCCTGACCGAATCCGCGTGGATGCTGATCATCAAATCCGCTTTAGCCTTTCGCGCCAGTTGTACGCGCCGTTTCAGTGGCACAAAATAATCACCCTTGCGAATCAGAACCGCCCGCATACCCCGTTGCGCATTAATGGCCCGGGCCAGCCTCTTGGCCACCGCCAGGGTCACATCCTTCTCCTTGACGCCATCTGGACCTATCGCTCCCGGATCCTCGCCACCATGACCGGCATCCACGGCAATGATAATCTGTTTGCGCGCACGCACTTGCGCGGTAGTCACTGTTGAACGTATTTTCTTCCGACGTATTAGATCCACAACCAGGCGATAAGGCTTGCCACGCATGGGTTTGAGCAAAAAGGATCGGGGACGAACCTTTTCTTTCACGTCCATCACTAGGCGCAGCGTCCCTTTCTTCGATTTTCCATAGCGGATCGCTGCCAGCAACGGCGCCCGCCTAGCCAATCCATCCAGGCTAGCGTGCAGCGATGTTCGGCGCATATCCACCACGATGCGTTCCGGCGATTTCAGGCGGAATACCCGATAATCCACCGGACCACTCAAATCCAGGACAAGCCGCGTATGGTCCGGTGCCGTCCATAAACGGGCATGCAGGACCGTCAGCGGCCCCGCCCATACCACATTGATCCACCCCATAAACACCATAAGA
>CAZDWG010000170.1:0-3696 GCA_964509005.1 uncultured Zetaproteobacteria bacterium | reverse complement strand
AGTCCGGGCAAACGCCCTGCATCTGCAATCTAACATCGGTTCCTGGGCCTGCCCTTTACCCACAAATCATGCCACAGAGTCCTTGCACGCGGATCAGACCAAGGCGCGGTGCGCAGATAATGGTTATTACCATTGGCAAGCGCCGCAGCGCAGGTATGATTCGTGTGCAAGGGTTCCCTTCGATTTGTGGGTAAAGGGCAGCCCTGGGTTGAAACTTTGCGTTTCTCTGCGTACTTTGCGGTAAGTACTTTCTGCGTCATGTAAATACAGGGGAATGATATGAACTGGATCAACGCGCTTTCCGTAATACTGCTCACAACGCTGGCCACCATGTTTGCCGCTGTAAATGACGGTAAGATTTCGGTTCGTTTCGCCGAGTACTCATCGGGACATGTCCCCGTCTATGTTCCCATTTTTATCGCATTTCTTCTTGGCTTCCTCGGGGGTATGTTATCCCTGAGTTTTTCACGTCGTAAGCATAAACTCGAAATCAACCGGCTCCGCCAGGAAAATGGTTTGTTACAAACGGAAGTCAATAACCTGCGCAATCTCCCCTTGCAAGACGAAACATGACAGCAGCTTTCTCTTTCGCCGCCATACTGGCGATTGTCGCCGTACTTATCTGGTTCCTGTGGCAACAGCGACAAGCAAACGTAGAAGACAAACCGGAGCAGGAAGATGCCCGTATTTCGCCGTTATTACGGGGCATCAACTATCTCCTGTCCGATAAGCCGGACCAGGCATTAAAAGAACTCGTCCATGTCGCTCGCCTGCAAACCGAAACGGCTGAAGTCTATCTGGCATTGGGGGATTTATTTCGCAATAAAGGCGAATTCGGGCGCGCAGTTCGTATCCACCAGAACCTGTTGGTTCGTCCCGGCCTTCCCGAAACACTGCATATGGACGCACAGCTTGCTCTGGCCATGGATTTTCAGGCCGGGGGATTGTTGGGCCGTGCTTTGCAACAGTACCGCAAGGTGCTTGATATGCAACCCGGCCATATCCCCGCGCTGGAAGCAACTCTGCGCATCCGCGAGCAGGGGCGGGAGTGGGATCTTGCCGAGGACGTACTCTCCCGACTCGATCAGGTTCGCGGCACATCCTCATCGCTGCACCATGCCTATCTGATGGCCGAGATGGCCCGAAGAAAACAGGCTGAAGGCAGCGAGGAACAGGCATTGGAGCTGGTTACAAAGGCCATCGACATGAACCCCGCCTGTGCCGCGGCACACATGCTGCTCGCTGAAATAGACCTGAATCGAAACGATGATGATGCCGCCTTCGCCAGCATGGAAAGATTGCAACAGGCTGCACCCCAATATATTCCGCTTTTGATACCTGTACTGCTGGAGCACCCCGGAATCTATACCCAACAAGGTAAGGTGTTCCTGCTGGCCTGCTGGGAAAAGCACCATG
Source organism: uncultured Zetaproteobacteria bacterium (assembly GCA_964509005.1). GTDB lineage: Bacteria > Pseudomonadota > Zetaproteobacteria > Mariprofundales > Mariprofundaceae > JAUZQZ01. The sequence goes on along the minus strand of CAZDWG010000170.1, from coordinate 2,280 downwards.
ACGAATGTATGGCGCTGGAATGGCTCAGGGGTGTAAACGAAAAATATGGGCTTGCGGAAGCGAGGCGGCTGATGGATAAAATATCCTTCGCACCTGAAGGGCTGCGCACCTGTTTACATCTTAAAGCCATTATGGGCGATGACGATCCACTAACGCAGGCGAGCCGCCACTGGCAGCAACAGTCCAGAAACTTCACATGTGGCCATTGCGGTGTGGAAGTCATGGATATGCGCTGGCAGTGCCCCCAATGTCATGAATGGGGGAGCATGCGGCCCATCCAGGAGGTTCAGGTATGATGACTTCTTGCGAAGTCATCAGGGCGCCCATGGATGGGCGCGGAGTAAAAAGGCCATGGACGGCCTTTTTACGGGGGGATCAGAGATGATGTGTGACCGTTTAATGGTGGCCCTGGATATGCCTGACCAGGGACAGGCTTTGGCTATATGCCGGCGTATCGGCAACAGCGCGGGGTGGTTCAAAGTGGGGTTACGCCTGTTCGTCGCCGAAGGCCCAAAGCTCATCCGCGTCCTGACATCAACCCATCGGGTGTTCCTGGACCTTAAATTTCACGATATTCCCAACACCGTGGCCGAAGCTGTCGCCAGTGCCGGAAATCTTGGCGTGCACATGACCAATGTTCATGCCGGAGGAGGGCTGGATATGATGAAGGCCGCAGCGCGGTCAGCCGCGTCTTTTCCGCGAATGAAACTGATTGCCGTTACCGTATTGACCAGTAGCGGCATGAAACCCGAACAGGCGCGTCATGAAGCTGTGCAATATGCCATCATGGCACGGCAGGCCGGGCTGGATGGTGTGGTATGCAGCGCCCATGAAGTTGCCGATATCAAAAAAGTATGTGGTACGGATTTTCTGACCGTCACCCCCGGCATTCGCTGGGGAGGACAAGCCAGCAATGACCAGAAACGAACCGCGGACCCCGGTATGGCCATAGGTCAGGGGGCGGATTACATTGTCGTAGGCCGCCCGATTATTCAGGCACCCGACCCGCGTGCCGCCGCAATGGAGGCTCTGTCCATGATGCAGCAGTCTCCATGAATCGCCCGGTGTACGCATATGAAACCATATTAGCGCCATACGCCTGCCGTTCCGAGTTGTCGCGCGGTCGCCGATATCCTGAAGAGGGATCGCTCACCCGTAATATGTTCCAGCGTGATCGGGATCGTATCATCCATTCGACGGCATTCCGTCGCCTTGAATATAAAACCCAGGTGTTCGTCAATCATGAAGGAGATCACTATCGGACCCGCCTGACGCATTCCATTGAGGTCGCGCAAATCGCCCGCTCCATCTGTAGAACCATGAAACTGCATGAAGATTTGGCCGAAGGCGTGGCACTGGCCCATGACCTCGGACATACGCCCTTTGGCCATTCCGGCCAGGATGCGCTGAATGCGGCCATGAAACCGTATGGCGGGTTCGAACATAATCGTCAGTCTTTGCGCGTCATTGAAAAACTCGAGCACCGCTATGCCAAATTTCCGGGCCTGAACCTGAGCTTTGAAACACGGGAGGGTATCGTCAAACACACCTCGCCCCATGATCTCCCCAAAAATACTGACTTGCTCGAATACCATTTGCATGAACAAGCCACGCTTGAAGCACAACTGGGCAATCTGGCCGATGAAATTGCTTATAACAATCATGACGTGGACGATGGGTTCCGCGCCGGGATCCTGGATGTTGAGGGTTTATGCCGTGTACCGCTGTTTTGCATGCACTACGAGAAGGTGATGCGCAACCACCAGCCTATTGGTGAGCGCCCCGCTATTCATGAAACTATCCGCCAGATGATGAACTTTCTGATTATGGACGTTGTTGATGAAACAGCGAAACGGATCAAAAAATCAAATATTTGTTCCCTGGATGACGTGCGCGGCGCGGGTGAGCCGTTGGTTGGATTTTCGCGTGAGGTACGACATATGAACGCTGAAATGAAGCGCTACCTGTTCAAACATATGTACCATCATTACCGTGTCGTACGTATGGCAGCCAAGGCGACCCGTGTCATTCGGCAACTGTTTTCCGCTTACATGGAAACTCCGGCTATGCTACCTCCCGGTGTCGTAGGGCAACTGCATGGACAGGATAACGAAGAAAAGCTTGCCCGTGCGATTGCGGACTATATTGCCGGCATGACGGACCGATATGCACTGGATGAATACGACCGTTTATTTGATATGCATGCCCGTACATGATCATTCGCTTATGGCGGAGAGGGTGGGATTCGAACCCACGTGGCAGAGTTACCCGCCCAACCGA
>CAZDWG010000169.1:0-3721 GCA_964509005.1 uncultured Zetaproteobacteria bacterium | reverse complement strand
TGGTCTGACCCGTGTGCAAGGGCTCTGTGGCATGATTTGTGGGTAAAGGGCAGGCTAAGGCCCACCGCTGCTGCGGGCAAAACGAAGAGATTCAAAACCGGCACCAGCATCAATCCCAACGCCATACCGCCAAATCCGAGATAAAATAACCGACGCTGTCCAAGCTCCTGCTTGCGGCGCTTAAAATCCCAGCCTTTGCGCGATGCCACCGAATCCATCAATTCATAGTTCAGGAAACGAATGCTGGCATAAACCCATACCCCGGTAGCCGCAAGCTGGCCAATCAGTGGGATAAAAAACAGAGCCAGCGCCAACGCTCCCCAAATCAGTAAACCAGACAATGGACGGATTGAGTTTGCCAGGCTATGTATGACCTGTCGCCACCATGGCGTGTTTTGCACATCCACCTCCTTTCCGGCCAATGCCTCGGTACGCCGCACCAGTTCGTCCAGCCAGGGAGCCGCAGCCACTGAACCCAGTGCCGTAAAACTTACCGCGCCGATCAATAACGCCAATATCGCCGACAACAACCACACGGCCCACGACAAGATCTGCCAATACCACGCATCACCGGAGGGCAACCATACATGTGCCATATATTCCGCCAGCCAGAACATGCCGCCGGTTAATATCAGCATCAGCACGAAGAGCAAAACCAGCATGCGCCAAAGCACAACCCGTAAGGTACGCCGGGTAACCAGCAGCCCTATACCGGAAAGTAACCCCAGGCATCCCTCAATCATCAGTGCAGTACACGCAATGACAAATACAGTTGGGTATCTCTACTGCCACGCCCTGCACTATCTTGTCCTCTGTCATCGGGTATCCTCCTGGTTGGATTATTCATAAATGCTGCCTCACCCTCACTGGTTCCTTCGCCCACCGCGATTCATGAATCATCCAGGCTAATACCGTCCATGCCGGTTTCTTTTACCCACCCTGGAAGGTGCAGGATAGTATCATCAAGCGTAATAAATACAGAGAGACCGTAGCCATTTCGAGAAATGATGTGATCACCTCATTGGTGATGAATGATTTATCGAAATACCAGACGGATCAAGGGGTTGCGCTATGCGCCGTATGTCAATGTCGGTTCTTGGGATCATGTGGGCTATATCCTGTCCACCTGTCCGCATGTAGCATGCGAACAGGTGGAGTGGCTTCTATGATTTCGCGAATATATTTTAAAAAAACAGCCTGGATTCAGGCACCTCTTTTGACGAAGAGGCCAAGTTTAAAAAATTGTGGTGCATCCGCGCATTGCGGATGTGTCGGCCATCCGATATAACACGTTATATGTGCTTAAACTTTTATACCCCATGGCGATGATATGACATCCATCTACCTGTTCCCTGTTTCGGGAGTGATGACCGGTATTTGTGCGTGGATTCTATGGTCAGGCGTGTGGGGCAAACCTCGTTTGAGCACCAGGGGCCTCACCCTGATTCTTTCATTATCCATGCTAATCAGCCTCTACGCACTCATCAGGCTGGAACCGATAACAAATTGGGGACTGGAGTTTCGCCTGACTGCTGCAATAGCCGCTTGCACATTGATTGTACAATATATTTATGTGCTGGGTCTTCTTCGCCATAGCGCCCATGGGCTGGGATTGTTCCTGCTTCCGGCAACGTCCATTTTACTGCTGTTCATGCCATTGTTGCCCGATGCCCCTATTTTACGCATTCAGGTAAGTTCGCCGATGGAGACCGGCCACCTTCTGTTCTCGCTTCTGGCTTATGCCATACTCACGCTTGCCATGCTGCATGCCGTCATGCACCTGCTACTGGACCGTGCGCTTAAACGCAAACAGATCGGGCCCATCGTGCAGGCCCTCCCCTCCCTGCTGGAAGTTGAAAATCATATGTATGATCAGGTTCGCTCCGCTACATGGCTTCTGGCCCTGGGCATACTCACCGGATTGACCTGGCAGTGGGTATCGGTAGGACACCTCGTCCTGCTATCGCATAAGGTCATCTTGTCTGTATTCTCATGGGCCGTTCTGGCTTTATTGCTGACCATGCGTAAACGGGCGGGATGGCAGGGGAAACGCGCTAGTTGGATGGCTATTTCAGCCTATATACTGCTGCTTCTGGCTTACTTTGGCGTTCGTATGGTACAGTCATGGCTGCATCTTCCCTTTGATTCCCCCTAACCTGAACCATTCATAAATCACCATATGAATCTGTCTCACGAGAGTTCTGCCTTGTATGAATAACATAGCGCTGTCCTGGCCGACAGCGATTGGCATACTGTTTTTCCTGTTGCTGGCATCCGCATTTTTTTCCGGCTCGGAAACTGCGTTGACGCGCGCCCGGCGCTTTCGTCTGCGCCTGTTAAGCGATCAGGGGAACCGTGGCGCACGCAAAGCCGAACAACTGCTCAACCAACCCGAGCACATGCTTGCCGCAATCCTGCTAGGCAATAACTTCGTCAACATTGCCGCATCCAGTTTCACGGCAGCCATCTTCGTGGCCGCCTTCGGGCAGGCAGGCATTATCTACGCCACCATTGCCATGACCATCGTCGTGGTATTGCTGGCCGAGATATTACCCAAGACCATCGCGGTTGCTCACGCCGAGAGTATAGCCTGCTATGTAGCCAGTTCGCTGCAATGGATCATGCGCCTGCTCGCGCCGCTGACCGGCATTCTGATGGGTATAATCAGTTTGATGCAACGTATTCTGAATATCCCCAAGGGTACGGATACGGAACTTACACATCAGGAACTGGCGAAGATTATTGATGTGAGCGCAGAATCGGGCGTACTGGATGCGGCCCGTGAACAAATGCTGCTAAACAGCCTGCGCCTGCACGAAGTTCCGGTCAAAGCCTTGATGACGCCACGAAAAAACATGGATGTACTGGATGCTGCATGCTCTGTGGACCAGTGCTTGCAGGAAGCAATCCATAAGTCCCGTTCGCGTTATCCCGTTTTCCATGAGCAAAAAGATCAACTGATTGGTATTGTACACTTGCGTGACCTGATAAAATGTCAGCATGGTCATTCGCCACTCCGAAACACGGTTATCTGGCGTGACCTGCCATTCGTCCCGGCCAATAAAAATGCCTTGCAACAATTGTTCGATTTTCAGAATCATCATCAACACATGGCGATTGTCGTTGATGAGTACGGCGATATCGACGGTTTGCTTACCATGGAAGATATCCTGGAAGAAATCGTCGGTGAGATTGAAGATGAATCCGACACGCCCGTTGTTCCTGAAATGTGGCGGCAACCGGATGGCTCGCTGGTTGCCGCCGGTACTGTAAACCTTCACGACATTAATCAGGCATTGGACATCCAACTGCCGGAGGAAGGCGCCACAACCGTGGGTGGCCTTATTTCAGAACGGTTGGGAACTCAGCCAGAAGCGACCATGTGCCTGCAAATAGGCGATGTGCGGTTGGAAATCGTGGATCTGAGCGGCAACTGGGTTAACCGCGTGCGTATCGAAAAACAACACCGTAGAGACTTCGAATAAGTAGCACCGCTAGGAGCCTGTCGGACTTATGGGAAATCTACTGCGCGGTAGGGAAGCGGCCCAAAATATCCTGATTTTTCGTTACATAGTTACCACTATGCGCCTCAAAATCATGCTATTTTGGCCTCGCTTCCCCACCTGCTCGCTACGATCCCCACCTGCTCGCTACGATCCCCATAAGTCCGACAGGCTCCTAGTGCATGATTGACCAATAACGGCGATACAATAACCTCAAA
>CAZDWG010000168.1:0-3736 GCA_964509005.1 uncultured Zetaproteobacteria bacterium | reverse complement strand
GTGACCACTTTCTATTTCTATGGACATCTGCCGGATATCCATGGCGTGGCAATTGCGGCATTGCTGATTAAGGTTACCTGCGCGCTTATCGGCTTTTCCATCGCTTTGATCTATATCATACGGGGAGGAGGTTTGGGCTACAGGCGTTTATTGTGGTCGACATCATGTGTGCTGGGGGCAGTAGCGTTGAGTTCGGCTGCTTTTCTGCGCTGGTTTTCCTGAACGACGGTAGCTTTCGCGCATGAAATTCAGACTGGCGGGAGATTTCATACCGCAAGGCGACCAACCCAGGGCTATCGCCGAACTGGTGGCGGGCGTGCGCCAGGGTGCGCGGCATCAAACATTGCTTGGCGTTACCGGTTCCGGCAAGACCTACACTATGGCCTGCGTCATTGAACAGGTGCAGAAACCCACCTTGATTATGGCGCCGAACAAGACGCTGGCGGCGCAGCTCTATGGCGAATTCAAGCAGTTCTTTCCCGACAATGCGGTGGAGTATTTTGTTTCCTACTACGATTATTATCAGCCCGAGGCCTATGTGCCGACCTCGGATACGTACATTGAGAAGGATTCATCCATCAATGAACACATCGACCGCATGCGCCATGCCGCGACGCGCGCGCTGCTGGAGCGCGAGGACGTCATTATCGTGGCCTCCGTTTCCTGTATCTATGGCCTCGGCAGCCCGGAGGCGTATGCGGATATGCTGCTCTACCTTGAGGTGGGACGCGAACAGGATCATCGGCAAGCCGTGCGAAAGCTGGTTGAACTGCAATATGAGCGTAACGATACGGACTTCCACCGTGGCACGTTCCGGGTGCGCGGCGACGTTCTGGAAGTCTTTCCGGCGCATGCCGAGGATTTTGCCATTCGTGTCGAGTTTTTCGGCGATGACGTGGATGCCATTTCCCGCTTTGATCCGTTGACCGGGAAACGTCTGGAATCCCTGCACAAATATACCGTATTTCCCAAGAGTCATTTTGTGACGCCGCGTGGCCAATTACTCAAGGCCATGGATGCCATCAAAATGGAACTGTCCGAGCGTCTGGCCGAATTTCACGATCAGGGAAAACTGCTTGAGGCGCAACGGTTGGAGCAGCGTACCATGTTCGATCTGGAGATGATTCAGGAAATTGGTTATTGCACCGGGGTGGAAAACTATTCGCGCCATTTGACCGGACGCACGCCAGGAGAACCGCCACCGACACTACTCGATTATCTGCCCAATAATGCGCTGGTGATGCTGGATGAATCGCATGTTACGGTGCCGCAGATCGGTGGTATGTTCAAGGGGGATCGTTCACGCAAGCAGACGCTGGTGGATTTCGGTTTCCGTCTGCCCTCGGCACTGGATAACCGGCCCTTGCAATTCCACGAGTTTAAGGCGGCAGTACCGCAGTCGATTTATGTGTCGGCGACACCCGGTTCCTATGAGATGGAGCATTGCGAAGGCGCTTTTGCCGAACAGGTGATTCGTCCGACGGGTCTGGTCGATCCTGAGGTGGAGGTGCGTCCGGCATCCACGCAGGTGGATGATTTTGTGGGTACGGCGAATGAAGTGGTCGAAAAGGGCTATCGCGTGCTGGCGACCTGCTTAACCAAGCGCATGGCTGAGGATTTGACTGAATATTTGAATGATCTGGGCATGCGCGTGCGTTATTTGCATTCGGATATTGATACGCTGGAGCGCATGGAAATTCTGCGCGATTTGAGGCTGGGTACGTTCGATGTGCTGGTCGGTATCAATCTGCTGCGCGAAGGCCTGGATTTACCGGAGGTGGCGCTGGTAACGATATTCGATGCGGACAAGGAAGGATTTCTTCGTTCCGAGCGTTCATTGATTCAAACCATCGGTCGTGCCTCCCGCAATGTTGAAGGCCATGTGATTCTGTATGCCGACAAAATCACTGGTTCTATGCAGCGAGCCATGGGCGAAACCACACGCCGTCGTGAAAAACAACAGGCCTACAACAAAGAGCATGGCATTACGCCACGGACGGTGAAGAAGGAAATCAGGGATATCCTCGGTTCGGTGTACGATATGGACTATGGACATATCCCCGAGGTGGCCGAGCCTGAAGCTGCATATATGTCCGCTGCCGCAAGGCAGTCTCGCCTCGCCGAGGTCGAGCGGATGATGCTGGAAGCGGCCGCTGATCTCCGCTTTGAGGATGCGGCGAAATACCGCGATGACATGCGGAAATTGACGGGGAAGGCACAGGAATAATCCACGGAATCATGACAATATGCGGCATTGCCTGTTGCTGCCGTTGGCGTCATATTACCCCGTATTTGGACCATCACGGGAGGTGAGATTGAGTTTGCATCACACGATTCGTCATTATAGCCGCAGTATCCTGATTCGCATGGTGATTGTATTCCTGTTCACGCTGGGCCTGATCTTTTGGCAACTGGATTTTCTGACCAGTATCTATCTCAAGCATCAGTTGACGCATGCCGGTCTGCTGATTAATGGCGCCATTATTCTTATTTTTCTGGCCGGCATAGTGCGTCTGGTCATGGCCTTCTTCTTTTATGCAGGCGAGGAAGAATCGTTGCGCCGTTTCGTGGACCACATGGACCAGGATTTCTCTGATCCGGCGGAAGGTGTCAGGCCCGATTCGATCATTGCCCGGCGATATGCCATGATGTTCCATCTGCACCAGCACGCTACGCCGATTAACCACAATGCCATGGCCGCATCCTTACTGGCCGCTGAAAGTACACGCACTACAATGCCGAAATTTGTGAATAACATTCTGATCCTGACCGGCGTTTTCGGTACCATCGTATCCTTGTCCATTGCTCTAGTCGGCGCTTCGAATATGTTGCAGTCGGCCATCAACGTGAGTGGCATGGGTATGGTTATTTATGGTATGTCCACGGCGTTAAGCACCACCATCACGGCGATTAGCTGCTACCTTATTTTCAGCTATTTCTTTAGCGCCCTGGGTGACGTTCAAACCCATCTGCTCGGCCATGTTGAGGGCATGACGGCCACCCGTCTGATGCCGTTGTTTCAGGTCAGCGCTAAAGACATTGATTATCGTGTTGCCGATCTGCTTTCCAGCATCAGCGGTTTGATTCATCGCATGGATGAAGGTCAGTCGGGTGTGCTGGCCATTACGCAAAGGCTGGAGACATTGCTTGGGCAGGATAGCGCCATGCAGCAAAGCATCATCTCTGAACTGGCCGCTATCCGGGAAATGCTCCGGGATGGCTTTCGGCTTCCGGACCGGAATGAGCAATGAGCGGCGCCTTTGTTGATCTGCGCTTAAATTCACGCGACGATCAAGGCAACGAGGGCTTCTGGCCTTCCTTTACCGACATCATGACCGTAGTTGTCATGATTTTCATGATGGCCATGTTGCTGCTGCTGTTGAAGAACATGCGTTTGGTGCATCAGTTGCAGGCAACGCTGGCTGCCGAGCGCACGGCAAGCGAGCAAGCGAGTACAGCCACATCAAAGAACGCGAACCTGCAGTCAAAATTACGGCAGGATGAACGCGAACTCGGTATGTTACAGATGCAGTTGATGAACATGAGCGATGAAAGGGACCGTCTTTCATCCGCGCTCGCCACATCAAATGCCGCGCTGGCAAAGGTTACGGGGGAAAGGAATAATGTAGCCTCCCGCCTTGCCACGAATGAGGAACAGCTCACGCTGAAGAATACACAATATGCGGAGCTTGAGACTGAACTGGGCCGTAGCCGCGAAGCTTTGACCCGCATGCAG
>CAZDWG010000167.1:0-3802 GCA_964509005.1 uncultured Zetaproteobacteria bacterium | reverse complement strand
ATAACTCCGAAGATCGTGTCTATCTGATGAATGGCCTAGCCGAATATTTACCATGAATCAGGATGTGGTATGCCGTGCGGCCCGGTTTCGAGCGTCAGGAGTGAAGTCTCCGGACTCAATTCATTTGGCCACGGCAGTTGTGTGTGAAGCAGACTATTTTATTACCGAGGATAGCCGCCTATGCAAAATAGCAGGCATCCATGGGTTGGCCTTGTCATCGTTTAACCGGAATTTGCGGGGGAAAGACGATTAACCACGGAATACACGGAAAAAAGAACGAGAAAAAGATAGTGGTTTTGAATTACTTCCGTGTATTCCGTGGTAGAATAAGGTTTATGGTGTTTCCCTTCTACGATTCCGTGGTGAAATGATGATGTTGCAACATAGGATGAGGCCGCTTGTCTGGTTGCTGGCGTTTATTCTGCTGGTCAGCGCCATCTTTATTGAAGCGCTGCATGCGCCAACGATTGATGACAGTGTGATCCCGAATCTGGACAAGATCGTACATGCGCTCGTGTTCGGGTTGCTGGCCTTTCTGCTGCTAAAATCTCTGCATAAATTTAGTTTTGCCAACGGCAGGATTATCCTGTTTGGGGTTGGCCTGGTTGTTATCCTCCTGGGCGTGATGGATGAATGGGTGCAGTCCTTTGTGCCGGGGCGCACAGCCAGCCTCATGGATGTGCTGGCGGACGGGGTGGGTGTAGCACTTGTGTTGATGATGCGGAATGTGTCCTCGTAAATATGCCGTCGCGGCCCTATGGCCACGATATCGATACGTCTGCCCGGGGACAATCGATAGATGATCCTGAATCGTTTCACACGCAGGCTGCGCAAGCCCTCGAGTTTGTCTTTGAGCGCTTTGCCGCAGTGCGGATCACGGATGATGGCCGCCAGGGATGCCCGGATCGCCGCCTTGAGCAGGGGATGCATGTGGCGCACAAGTTCCACCACCTCATCTGAAATTCTGAGCCGATACGCACTCATTAGTCTTCAAAAAGCTCCTCAAGCGTGTACAGGGATGCATTTCCCCCTTTCATATCTTGCAAACCTTTTTTGATTTCGGCCATCAATTCGGTATCAAAGCGAATCGCCATGGATTCCCGCCAGCCATCAAACTCATCCGGGCTTACCAGCACAGCGGCCGGTCGGCCATGCTTCGTGATTACGATTTCCTCTTCGGAGAGGTTTACATCTTCAATCAGGGCGCTGAGCTTCATTTTGGCTTCGGACAAGGACAAGGTTTTCATATTGACTCCAATAGTGGTTGACCATAATTCAGCCTAATACTAATGGGCGCGCAGGTAAAAACAATCATCGTGATGTGGATTGGAGTCTGGCTTTGATAACTTGTCATTGCGAAGGGCAGCGCTCCCTTTATTCAACCACGGAACACACGCAATACACATCGCATAAAAAGGTGTTAAGTTTCGGGTGTTGAGTCCCGGGTTGGAAAAATATGAAACTTAAAACTCAACACTCAAACCTGTTTTTAATAGTGGGGAGGATTCATCCGTGATCGGGAAATCAGGCACCTTGAGGCGCTATCATGCATGGTTTTCGTTTGGCCAGCGTCTGCTCGATGCGTTGGCCGTTTTCGCGTTGCTTCCGGCCTTGTGCATGCTGAGGGGGATTCCCTACGGTCAGTCATGCCAGGAGATGGCCGTGCTGGGCGCGTTGCTCACCTGGGTCGCCATGGGCACGGTGGATGTTTACCGGCCCTGGCGCGGTGCGAGCTTCTTGCAGGAGGTGCGCCTGATCGTCGGCGCCTGGCTGCTGGTGATAGGCGCCATGCTCTTCATCGCCTGGGGCGTGAAATTTACCGGCGACTATTCCCGTTTGGTGGTGGGCGGCTGGTTTGTACTGTCCCCAATCACTTTGATGCTGCTCCATATTGCCAGGCGTGCTTTTTTGCGCACCTTGCGCAAGCACGGACGAAACAGGCGCACGGCGGTGATTGTTGGTGCGGGCGATCTGGGCAGGGAGCTGGCCGGGCGCATGCTTGATGCGGACTGGATGGGCATTCAGCTTGTCGGGTTCTTCGACGATAATCCGGAACTGACGGGGAAAAACATCGAAGGCGCGCCGATGCTGGGCGCGGGTGAGGATGTTTACGCCTTCGTCCAACGGGAAAGGATAGACAAGGTTTATCTGGCATTGCCCATGCGAGCGGAAAAGCGTATGCGCGAGGTGTTTGATGCACTGCAGGATTGTACAGCTTCCGTATTTCTGGTGCCGGATCTGTTCATCTTTGAACTGATGGGCGCCCGCGAGCAGGATGTGGCCGGACTTCCGGTGTTTTCCCTGTGTGAGAGCCCGTTCGCCGGGCCGTTCGGGATGGTCAAGCGTGCGGAAGATGTGGTGCTGGCATCCGTGATCCTGCTGCTGCTCTGGCCCGTGATGTTCATGATTGTATTGGGCATTAAGTATTCCTCGCCAGGACCTGTACTGTTCAAGCAGCGCCGCTATGGGCTGAACGGCAGAGGCATCAAGGTCTATAAGTTTCGCACCATGAACGTATGCGAGGATGAAGGCGATGTGCCGCAGGCCAGGAAATGCGATCCCCGCATAACCAGGTTTGGCGCCTTGCTCAGGCGCACCTCGCTGGACGAGCTTCCCCAATTCTATAATGTGTTGCAAGGGCGGATGAGCGTGGTCGGGCCAAGGCCGCACGCCGTGGCGCATAATGAGCAGTACCGCAAACTGATCCGAGGCTATATGTGGCGGCACAAGGTGAAACCGGGTATCACCGGCTGGGCGCAGGTCAATGGCTGGCGCGGCGAAACGGATACCCCGGAGAAGATGCAAAAACGGGTGGAGTTTGATCTGGATTATATCCGTCACTGGTCGCTATGGCTGGACATCAAAATCGTCTGGCTGACCCTCTTTCGGGGCTTCACCAATCCGAATGCGTATTAAAGACAGTAATGAGGGAGGGAAGATCAAGGGCGAAAGCTGATGAACTACCCTGCACTATTCATAAATTCTACCGCACCCTTGCCTGCCTGTGCGTAAACGCGCGCAGACTGGTGCATACCTCTCGCACAGGCAGACGGAACACACGGAATGTATTTCGTGGTTGAATTGTTGTTCGTAGGTACTATTATAGGCACTATATTTAGCGCTGGAGATGAGTACTGTGAATACGATATCTGCTCTTGAGATTAAACGTCGTGGCATTTCGATCATAGATGATCAGATTGAATCAGGGCCTGTTCATGTCATTAAAAATAACTGTCCGAAATATGTAGTGATGACAGAGGATCGATATCAGAACCTGATGGATGAAATGAATGAAGCATGGGAGCTGCGCATCAAGGCTTCTCTTGACGAAGCCGCTACAGGGCAAGTAAGGCGGGGAACAGCAGATGAAGTCATTTGTGAAATATTTTCTGTAGATTGATGTTCACGCTTGAGTGGACCCCGTCTTTCATCAAGGCTGCTAAAAGATTTGCACGGCGGCATCCTGAACTGAAGGAAAAAACAGCAATTGCACTGCTTGCTTTGGAACAAAACCCGTTTCAACCATCGCTCAAGTTGCATAGCCTTGGCGGTAGGCTGAAAGGTATTCATGCCATCAGAATTACATACAGTTACCGTATTACCTTGACGTTAAAAATAAGCGAGCATGTGATTACATTGCTGGATATTGGTGATCATGATGATGTGTATTGATCTGGCCAGTGATATTAGGCCTACGTCTGGGCGCTGATCGAGCGGTTGTTGGGGCCTGTGCGCAAGAATATCGTGGTCGGTATGGATGGCCGTCATTTTCGCACATCGCAGGTGCTGGTACAGAATGGTG
>CAZDWG010000166.1:0-3805 GCA_964509005.1 uncultured Zetaproteobacteria bacterium | reverse complement strand
CCGAATTCGCTGAGAATGGCCTGATTTATGTGGATGGCATCCCTGACAAACAGGGTTAAAGCAATGGTTAACCCTGCCCCTTATCCGCCAATTTACCCACAAATCATGCAGAACAGATCATGCAAGCTGACATAGCTGTCTGGCGAAAACAGATATCTATTGCCCATCTTGATATTTGCATTACATGTGATGCGCTCGATTGTATCCGTGGAATTTCCGCCCTGACTGCGCTGTTTCCAGTTAGCGACCGTTCCATACCAGGCATGATATTCTCAATCAATTCCTTAGATGGCCTGATTAAGCTTTCACTGGCTGGCACACTGCTCTGGCAGGGGAAAGACGCCGGTGAAGTGGTCGCGGCCTTTGAATACGCGTTGTACAACAGGGTTGTTGGCGCACTGTATCCTTCCCTGATATCCCTGCATGCCAGCACGGTCAGCACCGGAGATACATGCGTGACCTGTGCCGGTATATCAGGCGCGGGAAAGTCCAGTCTGTGTACCGAAGCGTTACTACAGGGCGCCTCCTACCTCAGCGATGAATTCACGCTATTGGACGAAACAGGATGTATCACGCCGTTCCCGCGCCCATTGCAATGGGGTAGCGAGGAGCATCCGGCATTCTCCCACGAAATGATGCTGGCATCAGGACTGTTCAAAAAAGATTCCTACAGCTTCCCGGACAGGGAGGGCAACACGGTCACATCGCTGCTCTGGCATCCCGAACGCCTGACCAATACATCCAGGCCCATGCGCATCGTATTATTTCCACGGTACGATGCCACGGCTTCGGTGACAACATTGGCCGAATTGCGGCGCAGTCAGGGTATGATGGAACTGGCCACGCATGTCCATCATCCATTACCCCCTGCCGATCGTATCCGTCTGCTGCATGCATGGGTCCCTGCTCAAACCGTCTTTTACCGACTGGTCTTCTCTGATGCACATGCCGCCTGGAAACAGGTGAAAGCACTTCACGTTCGTAATCTCAAAGCCACCGGTACGCCCAATAAGGCCACCGCTGCGCAGGCCATGAACGCCATCTGAAATCCTGAAATTCCCGATTGCGACGATATCCAGCCACAGGCCATGATACCCAGGGCCGTACCCAGGCCGAATCCCGAGGCGGAATACCAACTCTGCGCACTCGCTTGGCGGCCATGTGGTGAAAGTCTGCTTACCCATGTTACCGCGTTGATATGGAAAGCGGCAAAGCTCGCTGCATGCAATAATTGCAACAATGCCAGCAGCCACCATACCTGTGTCAGACCAATACCCAACCAACGAATCGATGCCAGGAACAGGCATGTAGACAGCACCAGGGCAGGCGCGGCCTCGCCGACAGGGCGAGACCATTTCCACATCAACACCATTTCAGCGGCGACGCCAAGCACCCAGAAGCCACCAATCATCCAACCCGCATAACCTGCCTTGAGAAGATACAGGCTGTAAAAGCCATAATAGGCGCCATGCGATGCCTGCATTAAAAAGCTGACCAGAAGCAGCCGGATAAATGACGATGAAAAATGCTTTGCTCGCGGCGATCTACGCTTCTGTTGCAGTGCATTCGCGGGAAATCCCCTGGCGGCAAGTGCCGTCACCAGCGATGTCACCGCCAGCCAGTAGGGGAGACGAAACTGGTTGCCACCCGCCAGCCAAATGCCACCCGCCAGGGATGCCACGACAAACCCGATGGAACCCCATACGCGCAAACGTCCGTAATCCACCAAATCCGCCTCGGAGACAGCCACCGACAAGCCATCAGTTAGCGGTAATACCACGGCCCATAAACACCCGAATGCCAATACGGCCAGCGCCAACATAACGCTGGATAGCAACCATGGCAACAACAGTGCCAGCATGGCCGCGGCAAGAGATGCGACAAGAATAAAACGGGAGGTATCGGTGCTGTGGTCCAGCGTACGCCCCGCCAGTGGCGGCGCCAGCACCCTGGAAATAGCCAGAAGTCCCGTAAACAGGCCGATGGCTTCCGTATTCATTCCCCTGCCCGCGAGATAAACCGGGAAAAATGGCAATATAATCCCCATCGTAGCGAAATAGGCGGCATAAAACAGACGGATGGAGTGCAGGGAGGCGACGGAAATCATGACCCCAAGCATAACCATGCAGGCGAGCGCGCAATACAACCCACTTGCGCATAAGCCGCAATTTCCTGACAGTTAGCTCTGCCCTTTACCCACCCGAAGGGAGCCCTTGCACACGGATCATACCTGCGTTGCGGCGCTTGCCAATGGAATAGCGCACCGCGCCTTGGCCTGACCCGTGTGCAAGGGCTCTGTGGCATGATTTGTGGGTAAAGGGCAGAGTTAGCCCATGCGTGCTAAATATGTATGGCCTGCCATTGCCGCACTGATCACGGTGGCTGCGCTGGCTCGCGGTCTCGGACACCTCAACATGGATCCCCTCGGGCTGAAACTGGATCCCGGCTGGCACGCCCGTTCCGTAGTGGTATGGAAGAATGCTCACCCCGATATGCTGGCTTTATCGCCCAAAGGCCGATGGCTGTACGTCAGTTGTGAAACGAAGGCGAGTGAGGATTCACCAAGTCTGGCGGCAATCGACCTTAAAAAAGACCATCACATGATCCTTGTTTCAGGATTAATGCGAGCCGATGGGCTCAAATTCGCACCGGACGGCAGTCTATGGATTGGTGAAGAGTTTCCACGAGGTCTGATCTGGCGTGTTGTCGATGTGGATCATTTCCCGATTAACCAGAAAGTGGACCGTACCCGTATGGTGAGCAGTAATCGCGCCCTTGCCCCGTTTCGCGCCGCGGGCCGCTTTGCGCACGAGGGGATTGCATTTTCCTGGCATAAACGTTTTGCCTATCTGGCAGATAAAGCGGTTGAGGGTTCACTGTATCGTTTGAACCTGAGTACGCGCCGTATGAAAGTGCTGTCCGGGAATAAAAAGTGGACCATGCTTTCTCTGGCGCAATCTGCACAGGATCAGGCCCGACATTTACAAGCCCGCAAATTTAACCGCATTGAGGATATGGAAACACTGCCCGATGGACGGATTTTGATGGCTGAAACCGGAACGGGCCGTATCCTCGTGCTGGACGATACGGGTAAACGTCCGGAGATAACGACCTACCTGCACGACAGGCGCATTGCTCACCCGGACAATCTGGCGTGGGACGCTACGCGCCATGGCTTATGGATCACCGATGATTCCACACCTTCCGCACTGTGGCTCTGGGATGGCAGGAAACTAAAACGTATTGCTACGCACCAACACGCCGAAATCACGGGGGTACTGCCGGTGGGAAATTTCATCTACCTGAACCTTCAGGGACATAACGGTGGCCTGGAGCTAACCCTGAGGCTGAGCGAAGTTTCCCATACCACCGGTATCGATCATATTGGATCCGGGAACCGACATTGAATATGGATGCAGATACCCGTTTATCTATTGCGCCTTCGGAGGTATGGTGTTATGGTGCTATGGTGACAACGTAGGAGACTGACATGGGACGACTAACAATTAGCCTTTCAGAGGAACGCCACCTTGCGTTAAAGGAGGCTGCCGCCCGGCAGCACAAATCGATTCGGGAAATCATTGAAAGCAGTCTGGATTATTATGGTATCAAAACAAAAAAGGCGGCTCGCAGCTATACTGCCATGGCCAGAACAAACAGCGGACTGAGCGATGAAGAAGCCATGGCTATAGCCATCCAGGAAACTCGGGCATCTCGCCGTAAATGAATCCACCTACTGTTGTGATCGACACCAATATATTGGTAAGCGGTTTGATTACGAAAGATCATCTTTCGCCACCGTGCG
>CAZDWG010000165.1:0-3813 GCA_964509005.1 uncultured Zetaproteobacteria bacterium | reverse complement strand
AAGCTGTAGTCGGCATCCTGCAATACGTCTTCCAGCGTGTTGACCATGCGAATCTGCTTCATCGCCTCGCGCCTGCCGGGATTGCGTTTCCCGCCCTTGCCCGTCAGCCAGTATCCGGTGATATCGGCCACCATGGAATGCATCCCCGCTGCCGGATGCACCAGATATACCGGCGCCACGTCATAGAATGCACAGGTGCGTGCGAAATCGTGGATATCCATGGATGTAATGGCTGTTGTTGCAGGTTCTCCAAGCCGGTTCAGAACCGGGTGGTGCACCAGTGCCACGGCAATTTTAGCCTGCATTATTCATGAACCGCCGTGATGGTTGCGCAGGCGGGCATCGAAACAGAAACGACCGTTAAAATTACACCTAGATCCTGCAAGTGTTTGTGCGTGCAGAGTGTAAGATATTGGTTTATATGGCGTATTGAAAAAATACGTAGTCACCTTATTGGCGATGAGTATTTTTTTCAATAGTCCAGATGAAGCAAGAGCTTGCGCTATGTATGTGCAAACACTTGCAGGATCTAGGTTACATACCATTTTCTCATCGCCAGTGCTCCTTTCGGCTTTTCACTCCAGCCTGAACTATTCATAAAAGCACACCATCAGCAAGTGCTGGCGGGATGTGCGGCAAGGCACGCGAGTGCGGGGCAGGGCACTGGCGGTTTTCAACACCTTTGCGCTTTGGTGGGGACTTTTTTCTACCTGTCCGGACGAATTAGCGATTAACCCCTCAACACGTGGAAACAAATGCTCTACTATCCACCCCATGCAAATTATTCTGGCATCCGGATCGCCGCGCAGACTGAAGCTATTGCAAGCTGCGGGACTAACCGTGGAAGTATGTCCGGCCCATACTGATGAAACGCTACTTCCTGAAG
The DNA here is from genome assembly GCA_964509005.1 of uncultured Zetaproteobacteria bacterium. Classification (GTDB taxonomy): domain Bacteria; phylum Pseudomonadota; class Zetaproteobacteria; order Mariprofundales; family Mariprofundaceae; genus JAUZQZ01. The sequence goes on along the minus strand of CAZDWG010000165.1, from coordinate 2,927 downwards.
AGAATGCGCCGACAGCCATGCTACGCCTGGCCGAGGCAAAAGCTGTCACGATAACCGATGCGGACCGCCCTGTGATTGCCGCCGATACGCTGGTGTCTCTGCATGGCAGGCCGATGGGACAGCCTCCTACGCTGGATGAAGCGCGTATCATGCTAAATCCGAACCAAGGGAGGTTACCGCGCCATGAGTGCTGAATTACTGGTCAATGTTACGCCGTTTGAAACCCGCATTGCCCGCGTGGAAAACGGTCAGGCGGAAGAAATTTACATCGAACGGGAACGGGAGCGCGGCCTGAGGGGAAATATTTACAATGGCCGGGTGCAACGCGTGCTACCCGGCATTCAGGCGTCTTTCGTGGACATAGGCCTGCCTCGTGCGGGTTTTCTGTATGCCGGCGATATCGCTGTTCCGAGCAGCCACGTGAATGACGATAAAACGGCCCATGACGCCGAACCGGAGGACGCGGAAGAAGATACGCATACCGAACCGTCCTCCCCTCAACGGCAAATACCCGACATATCCACCCTGCTGGTGGAAAATCAGCAAATTACCGTGCAGGTTTCAAAAGATCCGATCTCATCCAAAGGTCCCCGCCTGACCAGCCTTGTCAGCCTGGCTGGCCGGTACCTGGTCTACCTCCCGCATTTCGACCATGTAGGTATTGCGCACCGCATTGAGGGCGCCGAAGAACGCGAACGCCTGCTGGAAATCGGCAAGGCGTTGAAACCGGAAAAGGGTGGCCTGATTATCCGCACCGTAGCTGAAGGACATCAATTGTCTGAAATGGAACAGGATATGCGTTTCCTGCTGCGCCTGTGGAATGATATTGAACACCGCCTGCAACATGCCGCACCCGGCTCACTGGTTCACAAGGAACTCAACCTCTACCTGCGTGTCATGCGCGATTTCGTGGATGACGCGGTAGAAAAAATTCATGTGGACTCGCATGATGCTTACGAACGCATGATGTCTTTTGCCAAACGTTTCATGCCCGACATCACCAAACATCTGTACTATTATCCCGGCGAACGCCCCATTTTTGATGTCTATGGCGTGGAAGAAGAAATTACTCGCGCCTTGAAACGCCGTGTAGGTCTGAAATCCGGCGGGCACATCGTGATTGACCAGACGGAAGCGCTGATTGCCATTGATGTCAATTCCGGCTCATTTACCGATTCGCGCACCATGGAAGAAACCAGCTTCAAAACCAACCTCGAAGCCGTGCATGAAATTGTACACCAGCTCCGCTTGCGTAATCTGGGTGGTATCATTGTCGTGGACTTCATTGATATGCAGGAAGAAGAAAACAGGCGGCGGCTCATGACGGTTCTGGAGGAAGCACTGACCCGCGATCACGCCAAAACCCATATTGTCCATCTCTCTGAACTTGGTCTGGTGGAGATGACGCGCAAACGCACCCGCGAGTCATTGGAACGCATACTGATGCAGGAATGTTCATACTGCGATGCGACGGGGCATATCCGCAGCCCTATCACCATATGCCACCAGATGTTCCGCGAAGTGGTTGCCGAAGCCAGGGCCTACCCCTGCGACAAACTGATGGTCGTCGCTCACCCCGACATCATTGATCTGCTTCTCGGTGAGGAAAGCGACAACATCAGCGGACTGGAGCGCTTCCTGAAAAAGGAAATCATGCTCAAGAGCGAAGGCAAGCTTGCGCCGGAACATTTCGAAATCGTTCTTCTGTAACCATGTTGGATAGGGATGCCACGCCTTTGCATCTCTACGTGCATATCCCCTTCTGCATGCACAAATGCCCATACTGCGATTTCAACTCTCATGTGCGGCAAATGCCGCCGTGGAACGCCTATCAGGAAGCGCTACTGAACGAACTTGCGCACTGGTCCGCGCAGCGTCAGTACGCTGACCGCCCCGTTCATACCATCTTCTTCGGTGGCGGCACGCCCTCGCTTGCGCCACCCTCGTTGATTCGGAATGTTATAGAAGCCAGCAAGCAACTGTTCACGGTCAAACCAAGTGCCGAAATCACACTGGAAGCCAATCCGGGATGTGCCGAGGCACGCCGTTTCGCAGGTTACCACGATGCGGGTGTCAATCGTCTGTCCATCGGCGTGCAGAGCTTCGATGACCGGGAACTAAAATGGCTGGAACGTATCCACGACGTCAACGAAGCAATGGCAGCTTATAACATGGCGCGTCATGCCGGATTTGAACAAATCAACCTCGATCTGATGTATGGTCTGCCCGATCAGACCATTGAAGCATGGATGCGTCATTTGGAGCAGGCGATTTCACTCACGCCGGAGCATCTTTCCTGTTATCAGTTGACGATTGAACCACACACGCAACTCGCCCTTCGCCACAGGCAGGCGCCGCTCCCCCTGCCCGGAGAAGAACATTCCCTCGCCTTCCTGACGCAAACCCGCGCGCGACTTGCAAGTGCCGGGTATCATGCCTATGAGATTTCCAATTTCTCGAGACCGGGCATGCACTGCCGCCACAATGATGCCTACTGGCAATATCACGATTATATCGGCATCGGTGCGGGTGCCGCGGGAAAGTGGGACATGCCCGATGGCGGCATTGTACGCTACGGCAATACCCGTTCCCCGGAAACGTACATTAAATCCATATCTGAAACCCGGAGCGCTATCAACAACCGGGAAGAATTATCTGTGTCACAGGCGGCCGCGGAGGCTGTCTGGCTAGGTTTGCGCCGCACGGATGGCATATCCCATGAATGGTTTAAGGGTCGCTTTGGCGCCAGCCTTGAAATATTGTTTGGTAGCGCATTGTCGTCGTGGAAGAAAAACGGTTGTCTGGACATGGCGCCCGAACGATTAACGCTGACTGAAAAAGGGTTGAACCTCGCCGACAGTATCGCCACATCAATCCTGATTGCTGTAATTCCCCCAGGCCCGGCAGCCTGCTAGGCTAGCCCTGCC
>CAZDWG010000164.1:0-3880 GCA_964509005.1 uncultured Zetaproteobacteria bacterium | reverse complement strand
CAAGCAAGGCCACGGCAGCATTTGTGAACAATGCAGGCTAACCAAGCGTGGCCAGAACCTCATCGTGTGTGCGGCAGTGCGTCACAAGATTAAATGCATGATCGACGGAAAGAATCATGGATTCACGCAAGGATGCGAGCAGTGGCGTCCATGTATCGCCGTAGACGATGAGTGGCCGTGGCTCCACTACGCCAATGGCTACCATATCCCAACTCATGGCCAGCTCGGCCAGTGTTCCCAGACCTCCCGGAAGTACCAGCCATGCATCGGTTTGTTCAATCAGCATCTGCATGCGTTCGAAGAAATCTCTGGCGCGTACCTCTTCGCTCAATTGGTTATCCGGCGGCGTGGGAAAACGTTCAAGAGTGATGCCGCGCACATGACCGCCGCCAGCACGGATACCCCGACAAATAGCCGCCATCAAGCCCTGATGGCCACCGACGACCGCATCCCAGTCAGCGCGCCCCAGCCGCCTTCCCAGGTTTAGAACATCACTGAAATGGGGATCGTTTTCCGGTAAGCGGGATGAACCAAACGCGGTGATACGTCGCCGTTTCATACCCAAGGGGTTAAACCCATGATGAAGCCGTAAAAGGTCCGTCCATGGGTACTTTGGTGGTTTCTTGTGACATCATCATTCAATGATAACCACGGTATTGCCATATCCCCGCTGTTGCAGCGACAGGATGGTTTGCTCAATGGTTCGCACATTGGAGAATGGCCCGATACGTACCCGGTAGAGGGTTTGCGTGGCGCGCATGAAGGGCTGAACCCGGATGGACGGGTATTGCGCCGATAATGATGTTTTGAGTTTTATGGCATTATCGTGTTGGGAAAAAGCGCCAATCTGAACGTACAACTCGGCCATTGGCGGGGCCGTTTGCTTGACAAGGGTGTGTTCATTTGCGGGCGGCGGGGGTGGTGTGCGTCTGGAAAATACTTGTGCAGGATGAGGAGTACCGGGAAAAGCTTCGCCCAGGGCTTGCACACGTACGCGGGCGGTACCTTGCCTGGCATAGCCGAGGGCATTTGCGGCGGCCCATGAGAGGTCAATCAATCGTCCTTTGACAAAGGGGCCGCGGTCGTTCACGCGAACCACGACCGATCGATCGTTCTCCAGATTGGTGACGCGCACCAGAGAAGGTAAGGGCAGGGTTTTGTGCGCGGCGGATAAGGCACGCATATCGTAACGTTCGCCGTTGGCGGTGAGTTTGCCGTGGAAATCACGTCCATACCACGAGGCGATACCGGTCCTGTCATAGCCCCTGGCCGTGGACAGGGGGTAATAGGTATGACCACCCACCCGGTAAGGTCTGCCGGTTTTGTAATGGCCGCCTTTGCCGTTTGCCAGCGGTGCATGCCGTCCCGAAGGCAGGAATATCGGGGAAGAAATATGCACGCCCGGAAACGGTGAGTAACTGAGGCGGGTTGTGCTACAGGCCGCCAGCAGCATGAGGCAGAGAACATAAAAGGGGAACGGGTGAAAACCGATGGATGTCTTTGTTTCAGCGGTCATTTGCCTGGTTTGCAGCGTTCGCACCCCAGCATACCGGCCAGCTCGGTGATGGCCATGGCGTAATTGTACGAGCGATTCCAGCGCGTAATGACATAGAAGTTGTAATGGATCAATGCCGTGCGCCGCCCTGTTTTGGTATCCATTTCAATCAGGGTCACGCGATCATCGTCTTTCCAGACGGGAGGCAAGGCAGGCAGGTATTTGCGTATTTCTTTGAGCTTCTTCCAGTCACGCATACCAGATTTCCTGAGATCCTCCAGCGCGGCTGCCTGGGGCAGGCGCGGCATCCATCGGGCAACGGGACGGCTTGCATCCCAGCCGTGTATGTGAAAATAATTACCGACGCTGTTGATGATGTCTGCGGGGGAATTCCAGACATCACGCTTGCCATCACCATCAGCATCGACGGCGTAGGCGCGATAGGAAGAAGGAATAAACTGGGTCGTTCCAAACGCTCCGGCGTATGAGCCAATGACTTTATCCGGTTGCAAATGCTCCTCCTGACACAGGAGGATAAAGTTTCCCAGTTGTTTACGGAAAAATGCCGATCGCCTTGGATAACCCGTTGAAAGAGTATATAGCGCATCAAGCACCCTGTCCCGTCCACGGTTTCTTCCATAGCGGGTTTCCATACCGAGGACAGCGGCGATAATTTCCGCTTGCACACCATACCGTTTCATGGCTTGCGCAAAAATGGCCGAGTTCTCGGAGATATATGTACGGCCCATGCTGGCAAGACGATTGTTCACGAACAGTGGACGGTATTGCGCATAACTTTTTGCTTCGTAGGGGCGTTGCATGCGCTCAATGATGCTGGGTGAGAATTTTGCTTCGTTCAGAATCGGGTCGGTGACTGTCTCGGGCAAATTGAACTCGGCCTTGAGCTGCGCGGCCAGTTCAGCCCTTGAAATTTTCGGGACGATGGATGAAGGGGAAGAACCCATGGCCATGCTTATCCGTGGGAAAGTCAGAGCAGCTATACCGAGCAGGCCGCTCTGCAGCAGACGCCGCCGTTTTACGTCTGTTTCGGATAGGACACTAAATATATTCACATGAGCACCTTTCCATGATCAGGGATGAAAGCAACTCTTCTACGCTGGCAAAGGATAGTTTCTTACCGCAAAGGACGCAAAGTTAACCTGGACTCTTGAATAGTTCAGGTTAAAATACGAATTCCCGTTTCTCCGGCAGGCCCTCCATGCTTTGCAGCAGGGTTTCGATTAACGCATCGCTTTGCCACCCGCCGGACGGCGCAGGCTTCATGGAGATCAACTCAACCACCGGATTTACACCTGTAAACGCGATAAGTTGCCCATTTTCTTTTAGCCTTTCATGAAAGTACTCGGGGATAGCTTCCAGCGCGGCGCCCAGGACAATGACATCGAACGTACCGACATCCCGCAGGATGCTTTCTTCCATGCCATTGGCGCAGGTTACGGTGGCATTACTGATACCATGCGCACCCAGGTTTTTCTTTGCCAGTTCGGCCAACGGTGCATGCAGTTCAAAGGCAACGACTTCTTTTGTGTGCATAGCCAGCAAGGCGGTGAGAAAACCCGTGCCAGCGCCGATTTCCAGCACCCGCTCATCGCCCTGTAAATTCAGCGTTTGCATGATATACCCTTCCTGTAGAGGGCTTAGCATTTCCTGCCCGCAGGGCAGCGGCACACGGCCCTCCATATAGGCCAGACTTTTTATATTATCCGGGAGAAAAGCCTCGCGGGGCATGGTTTCAAAGGTGTCCATCAGGACCGAATCAAGAATTTTGCAGCAGCGGATCTGGTTTTCCACCATATTGTGGCGGGCGGTTTCAAAATCGATCACGGTCATAGGCTAACTTCTCCCTGATAAACTAGCGCGTCATTCAGACTGGCCCTCAGGCCTGCCCTTTACCCATAAGTCATGTCACAGTGAGTTGCCCGGCGGTCATATGCAAGGCGCACTCTCGCAGCCATGGTAGCTCCCTTGCAAGAGAGTGCAACGCAGACAGATGGCCGCCGGGCGACTCGCCCGAAGGGAACCCTTGCACACGGGCCATACCTGCGTTGCGGCGCTTGCCAATGGAACCACCATTATCTGCGCACCGCGCCTTGGCCTGACCCGTGTGCAAGAGTTCTGTGACATGACTTATGGGTAAAGGGCAGCCCCAGGCTGCTATAGAGCGGCATCGTTGACAAGTTAACCTGAACTATTCATAAATCCTACCATGCCCTTGCTTGTTCCTTTGTCCGCACCGAATCCCTCGTCAGTCATCCGTATGCATGGCTACGGTCAATCCGCTGCGAACAAAGGCCCTGCGCAATCATCATGGCGATTCATGAATAGTTCAGGTGTGCGTCCTGAAAGCTGTGCGCTTTCCAAACT
>CAZDWG010000163.1:0-3884 GCA_964509005.1 uncultured Zetaproteobacteria bacterium | reverse complement strand
GTTAGTAGTAAAATCAGGCGTGGCCCTGGATAATTTTTTCAACAAGGAGTTCTTCCAATGGATAAGACACAGAATACAGAATCAATCGAAGGTTATGGATATATTGATCCAAGATACACCTTCGCCAGCTTCGTGGTTGCCCCGAATAACGAGCTGTGCGTGTCTGCTTGTCGATCTGTAGCTGACCAACCGGGAGAAATTCATAATCCACTCTATATCTATGGTGGATATGGCTTGGGGAAAACACATCTGCTTCATGCCATTGCAAACGCACTCACTGCAACAAGCAAGATGAGAATCATGTGCAAGTCTGCCGCAAGATTTACAAATGAGATCATCGCTGCGATTCGGAATGGAACTACGCAAGAGTTTCCACATCAATATCAAGCCGTGGATGTGCTCATGGTTGACGATGTTCAGTTTTTTGCCGGGAAGCCGAGTTCTCAGAAGGAATTCACCTGTACGCTCAATGTGCTGCATGATCTCAAAAAACAGGTTATATTGACCGCAAGCGTCCCGCCTGACGAAATAAACAAACTGGATGAAAGCATCTGCTCTCGCTTTAAGTCGGGCTTGGCTACGGAAATAAAACCCCCGAACTTTGAGACAAGACTTCTCATTCTGGCGAAAAAAGCCGAGGGATGCGGGGCATCGTTGGATGATGATGTTTTGGCCTTACTGGCTTCCCGCTTCACCACAAACATCAGGGAACTTGAAGGCGCATTAACCAAGCTGATCGCCTATGCAACACTGACAGATGAAATAATGAATCTGGATTTAGCCAAACATCTTCTGAGGGACTGACCCTTGGCCGAGGGAGACACGATTGAGAATGCGCTGGCATGGTGTCCCAATTGCCACCGACAAGCCATTTCGGGAAGGTGAATAGGTAATCACAACGCAAGGCTGCTTCGGTGGTGCCGCTCTTTGTTCAAGAACAACAATACCGAAGCCAGACCCCGATATTGAGGCTTTGACGAAGATTATGCTCCGATCCATCAATCCCGCCCGTCACGCAGTCCGTCGATGACGCTTTCTACTGCGATGTCATCCTGATTCATGCCAAAAAAGGCATGACTACGAACAGATGAGAAGGAAGTTTGTTCAATAGGCAGGATCATGGCTTTTTCCTTGCCATGGTATAGCACGGTTACAGGTTCATTGCGATCTACTGCTCGCATAATATCTTTCATATTCCGACGCAAATCAACGGCATTGATTTTCATAGTCATTCCCCTTGATATAGGGAGATTAATGAACATGTGCTTCTTTATCCAGCGCTTGAGCCGCCCACTGATTGATGCTCTTTCCCTGCACTTCAGCGGCAACGGCAACTGCCGCATGAATATCCGGTGAAACCCTTAACATCAAATTGCCCGAATACGGCTTTTGCGCAGGCCGATCCATCTCATCGGATAAAGCAATATAATCATCAACCGCCTGATGAAATGCAGATTCCAGCTCATCCACCGTTGAGCCATAAAAGTAATGGGGTCTGGCTTGACAATTGGGTGTTTTGTTTCATCAGAAATCTTCTTGCCTTATGATTAAACAACACCTTCACCCTCCAAACACCCAATTGTCAAGCCAGACCCTAGATTTGTTCTGGCGAGGAGCCGCTCACTCATGGGAGGTCACACAGGTCAACGAGCTATTGGTTCAGATGGAGAACTTTGATGGCCTGTTCATCTGCTCTACCAATCTGATGGACGATCTCGATCAGGCCAGCCTGCGCCGCTTTGCTATCAAGGTGCAGTTCGATTATCTCAAACCGGACCAGGCGTGGAAGATGTTGCAAAAGGAAAGTATCGGTAAAGCAACGGGAAGAGACATGATGGCTATTACCGCGATGAGAAATCTTGCACCGGGCGACTTCGCCGCAGTCAAGAAACGGCTGACGATATTGGGGCAGGATGCAACGGCAGATACGCTTATCGCGGGTCTGAAAGAGGAATGCGCCATCAAGGGTAAACAACCGGTGGGCAGCATTGGCTTCATCGGCTAAATCAAAATCTGGAAACTCCGAATCAATGCCGCTATTATTCCCGAATACAGTCCGAATAAGGAGCCGATTATGCATGGATCAATTATCAGCCTTACCGAGTTCAAGTCCGGCGCCAGCCAGCAAATCAAAGCCCTGCAAGAGCATTCCGATCCGCTGATTCTGACCCAGAATGGCCGCGCCACCGCTGTGGTGGAAGATTATGCGCAATATCAACGCCAACAAAAGTCACTCACCCTGTTGCGGCTGATGGTGCAAGGCGAAGATGATATTCAGCATGGTCGCTTAACGCCGCAGCCGGAGGTTTTTGATACGCTTAAGAAGCGTCTGAACGCCGAAAAAAACGCATGATTGAATACGATGTTCTCTGGACGGATGTCGCCCGCGCCGATCTGAATGATATTGCCAGCTACATTGCGGAGGAGGATGGCATTGATGCCGCTTTAGAGATTGTCTGTCGTTTGGAACGCAAAGCGGCACAACTGGTCAGTATGCCAAAACGCGGGGTGATTACTCCCGAATTGCGCGATATCGGCGTATTGCAATATCGCCAGTTGACTGAAAGACCTTGGAGAATGCTCTATCGCATCCTCGGCAAAACTGTTTATGTGGTCGCCGTAGTGGATAGCCGCCGTGATATGCTTACATTTTTAATGGAGCGGTTACTGAGGGTTTGATTTGTCTGGGCAAATATCCCAAGCCGTTGCACGAGGCAGGATAGGAAAGGCCGCATGAGCCGGATGGGGTTGCGGTTGCCGGTACAGGTTAAAAAAAACACGCAGAACATGTCGGATTTGAGGGTGCGCCTTCTTCGTCAAACGTTGTCAATGGGATAATAAGGCATGACGGTAGATTTATTGTGAGGGAATCAAATGGCTGACTTGGCAAAGATAAAAGCATTACTGGCGAAAGTTGCGGCGATCAGTGTCAAATATTCCGGTATCGCCGAACGGGAACAGTATGGCTTCAATGTGTTTTCCGTGCTGAGAAGTTCTGATGAGGAAGTCGGACTGCACTCCGCTTTTTTGACGGCGGTACTCAATCCTGATAGCGGTCATGGGCAAGGCACATGGTGTCTCAACGAGTTTTTATCACAAGCTAAGCTAGAGAGAATACCAGAAGGAGGCGAGGCTCAAGTTTTCCGTGAGTACACGCGACTTAGAAACAGAAACGAAGCGGATGGTTCTGAGCGCGACAGCATCGACATCTTCATAAAAGCTGGGCAGCGCGCAATTGTCATCGAAAATAAAATCTATGCGGAAGATCAGGACGAGCAAATTAAACGTTATGTCCAGTTTGCCCGCGATGAAGGATTCAGTGAAGAAAAAATTGATGTGATTTATCTGACGTTGGATGGACATGAGCCATCCTCGCAGAGCCTTGGCGACTATCCAAAAGAAAAAGTGAAGCTGATGTCCTATGGCGGCGATGTTATCCCGTGGCTCGACAAGTGTATCGAACACATGGCCAAGCATCCCACAACACGGGAAACCCTAGTTTTATATCAGCGTATAGTGCAGGGGCTTACCGGTCAAGCAATGAATGAGGAGGAAAACATGGAAATAGCTGATTTACTGATGGAAACACCACAATCATTTGAAACCGCTAGCAAGATAATGGCTTCTCTAGCCCGAACTTATTTCCATAAAATACATATAACCCGATGATTCTAATATCTTTTTTCAAGAATCACAGATGCATTTACTGGGAACACATTATATTTTCACCTCCAATAGCTCAAACGCCTTTGCCTGTAGCGCAGTGGGCTCAGTATTTCGGTAAAAGCTGTCGGAGCCGGGCATCTTGAACGCAATGGTATTGCGACAGAGGCTCGACAGCAATTTTAGCAATGTCTGGAAGCTGCTTACAGGCAGGCCATCCA
>CAZDWG010000162.1:0-3913 GCA_964509005.1 uncultured Zetaproteobacteria bacterium | reverse complement strand
GTTATTTATTTACAACTCCTAAGTCCGACAAGCTCCCGGACCCGCAATTTTCACCCCACCCACTTGCGTGCATTACGGAACATGCGCAGCCACGGGCCATCCTCGCCCCAGCCGTCGGGATGCCAGGAATGTTGCACCGTACGAAACAAACGCTCCGGATGCGGCATCAGAATGGTGAACCTGCCGTCAGATGTGGTGAAGCCGGTCAAGCCATCCAGAGAACCGTTTGGATTATACGGATAAGTAGTCGCGGGAGCGCCATCCGGACCTATGTAGCGCAAGCATGCCATGGCGAATGCCGACTGTTCGTTTGAATCAAATTCGGCTCTACCCTCGCCATGCGCCACCACCAACGGCACTTTTGAACCCGCCATGCCATCCATGAATATGGAAGGCGAGTCCATGACCTCCACCATCAGTAACCTTGATTCAAATTGCTCGGAACGATTGCGTACAAACCGCGGCCAGCGCTCCGCTCCCGGAATCAGGGATTTCAGGTTTGCCATCATCTGACAACCATTGCATACGCCCAGCGCGAAGGTGTCGGAACGGTGGAGAAATGCGGTAAATTCATCCCTAACCCTGGGGTTGAACAGAACGGAATTGGCCCAGCCGCGACCCGCCCCCATGACGTCACCAAAGGAAAACCCGCCGCAGGCCACAAGCCCCTGAACATCCGCCAGAGAAATGCGCCCCTCAATAATATCAGACATGTGCACATCCACGCATGCAAAACCCGACCGATCAAAAGCCGCTGCCATTTCCACATGGCCGTTCACGCCCTGCTCGCGCAGCACGGCAATTTTTGGTTTGACGGCATGCACAAACGAAGCCGAGATATCCTCGCGAGGATCAAACGTAAGCTCGGCAAACAGCCCTCCATCCCCACCATGGTTTACAGCCTCGAATTCCTCCGCGGCGCACCCAGGGTGGTCACGCATACTGGCGATCCGGTAACTGGTTTCGCTCCATACGCGCTGTAAATCCGTAACCTTCTTGTCAATCAGGGCACCGTTCCCACCCTCTATAAACACGATCCCATCCTTACGCGGATGGCCAATAATGTGTGAGACATGCGCCAAACCGCAATCCGCGAGATACGCCAGCACCGTCTCGCGCTCACAGCGCCGTATCTGGATCACGGCACCCAGTTCTTCGGCAAAGAGTACGGCCAGATCATGATGCCCCAATGCGTTCAAATGCACCGTGATGCCTGAACGCCCGGCAAAGGCCATTTCACACAGGGTGGCCAACAGGCCACCAGCGGAGCGATCATGGTAAGCAAGCAACAGATGTTCACGGTTCAAGTGCTGAACGGCATTGAAAAAGAGCTTTAGCAGTGCGGGATGGTCTACATCGGGAACCTCATTACCGCTCACGCCATAAACCTGCGCCAATGCGGAACCCCCAAGCCGGTTCCTTCCTTCGCCCAGGTCAATCAGGATAAGGTCGGTATCTCCCCGATCCATTTGCAATGTTGGCGTCAACGTCTGGCGGGCATCACGAACCGGCGCGAAGGCCGATACGTTGAGCGATAACGGCGCAATCATTTCATGCTGTTTTCCAGCCGAATGCCACACCGTTTTCATGGACAGCGAATCCTTGCCTACGGGAATGGATATCCCCAACGCCGGACACAACTCCATCGCTACGGCCTTCACCGTTTCGTACAGTTTGGCATCTTCACCTGCATGCCCGCAAGCCGCCATCCAGTTGGCTGACAGTTTCACATCGGAAAGTTTTTCAATACATGCCGCCGCGATATTGGTCACCGCTTCGCCGACTGCCATGCGCCCGCAAGCCGGTCCGTTCAATACGGCCACGGGCGAGCATTCCCCCATAGCCATCGCCTCGCCTGTATAACCCTCATAATCGCTCAGGGTGACGGCGCAATCGGCCACGGGAACCTGCCATGGACCCACCATTTGATCGCGGGCCACCAGACCGGTGACTGAACGATCACCAATGGTAATGAGAAATCCCTTACCGGCTACGGCAGGCAGCCGCAATACGCGCATCGCTGCTTCGCGCGGGTCAATGGTATCCCGGTCAAGCGGGATGGTCATTGGATCGGCATGTTCGGCTACGCGTGTCATCTTCGGCGGTTTTCCGAACAATGCATCAAGTGGAAGATTGACGGGTTGATCGCTGAAAACCGGATCATTCACCACTATATCCCGTGCTTCCGTTGCCTCACCAAGAATAGCGAGCGGGCAACGCTCGCGTTCACACACGGCTCGAAACAAGGGCAATGATTCCTTGCCAATCGCCAGCACATAGCGCTCCTGAGCTTCATTGCACCAGATTTGCATCGGACTCATGCCCGGTTCCGCGTTGTGTATGGCACGCAAATCAACCCAGCCGCCGCGACCCGCATCGTGCATCAGTTCCGGCACGGCGTTGGACAGTCCGCCCGCGCCAACATCATGAATGAACAGAATCGGGTTCGCGGCCCCCATTTGCCAGCAACGGTCCAACACCTCCTGACAGCGGCGCTCCATCTCGGGATTGCCCCGCTGTACGGAATTAAAATCAAGTTCCTCCACATTGCTGCCGACATCCATGCTGGACGCCGCGCCGCCGCCCAGGCCGATCAGCATGGCGGGTCCGCCCAACTGAATGACCAGAGAATCCTCGGGAACCTCACACTTATGAATGTGGCGAGCGTCAATATTGCCTACCCCCCCGGCGATCATGATCGGTTTATGGTAGCCGTATAGAACGCCCTCCATCTCCTGCTCAAAGGTGCGGAAATAGCCGCATATATTGGGACGCCCAAACTCATTGTTGAAGGCCGCCGCGCCAATCGGAGCCTCAATCATGATATCGAGCGCCGAGGCAATGCGCTCCGGCTTGCCAAAGTCCTGTTCCCATGGCTGTTCAAAGCCCGGAATACGCAGGTTGGAGACCGCAAACCCGCACAATCCAGCCTTGGGCTTGCCACCAATGCCCGTCGCTCCCTCATCCCGTATCTCACCACCGGACCCCGTCGCCGCGCCCGCAAACGGAGAAATGGCCGTCGGATGGTTATGCGTTTCCACCTTCATCAAAATATGCGTTAAGTCATCATGCGGCGCATAAAAACCGTTTGCATCCGGGTAGAAACGCCGCGTCATACCACCCTCAATCACCGAGGAATTATCACTATAAGCCACCAGCGTACCCTCCGGGTGGCTTTCATGCGTATGACGAATCATGGAGAACAGCGATCCTCCCCGCGCCTGACCATCAATCATCCAGTCGGCATTGAATATCTTGTGCCGACAGTGTTCCGAATTGGCCTGTGCGAACATCACCAGTTCGGCATCCGTCGGGTTACGTTGCATGCGTTTGAAGTTTTCCAGCAGATAATCAATCTCGTCTTGCGCCAGCGCCAGACCCATCTCACGATTGGCCGCCTCCAGCACTTCACGTCCACCGCAAAGAATATCAACCATCACCGAGGATCGCGGCTCATGATGAGCAAACAGCCGCGAAAGATCAGCCATATCGGATAACACCGTTTCCGTCATGCGATCATGCAATAATGAGGCCGCCGCTGCGCGCTGATCGCGCCGAATGCCACTCATGCGGTAGGCAATACCGCGCTCGAGTCGGCGGATCAGTTCAGACAGTCCACACAAGTTGGCCATTTCGGTCGCCCTGGACGACCATGGGCTAATCGTACCGATACGCGGTACCACCAGAAACAGGCCATCGTTTGCATGTTCCGTGAAGAGGTCGGGCGCATGACCCAGAAGTCTGGCCAAATTCTCAATTCCTGAGGGTGTCCATGCCTCGGTGGACTCCGCGATATGGATATAATGAGCACTGATGTGCTCCGGTGCCATACCTTCTCCGCGCATGGCATCGGCGAGCTTGTCCCGGCGGAAGCCCGACAGTGCATCACCCCCTTGCAGGGTAAGGATTCGGG
>CAZDWG010000161.1:0-3946 GCA_964509005.1 uncultured Zetaproteobacteria bacterium | reverse complement strand
CAATAATGCGCGTTTCGCGCTCGCTTCTGCGCGCGGCGGCAGCCTCGGCTACAACTTCATCAATGGTCGTGGCATCGGAACGAACAGCGCCCGTACATGGCATGCAACCCAGCGTGCGAAAACGACTCATGACCCACGTTGGCTCCTCACCTTCCAGCAATTGATCCTTCGTTTCCTCATAATACGGAATCAACAGGCTACCCCGCTCCACCATCATCCGTTTCCTGGCATAGTATAAAGGTACAATCGGAATCTTCTCTTCACGGATGTAAAGCCAGATATCCATTTCCGTCCAGTTGGACAACGGGAATACGCGCACGCTCTCCCCCTCGTGGATGCGGCCATTGTAGATATCCCACAATTCCGGGCGCTGATTCTTCGGATCCCACTGACCAAATTCATCACGAATGGAAAACACGCGCTCCTTGGCGCGGCTGCGTTCCTCGTCGCGTCGGGCGCCACCAAAAGCGGCGTCATAGCCCCCCTCCTCCAGCGCATCGAGCAAACCCTGCGTTTTTAACGCACCACAGCAACGCGCTACGCCGTATTCCCTGGGGTTCATTCCTTTGGCCATCGCGGCTTCATTGCATCTGACAATCAACTCCGCGCCGATCTCCTTGATGAACCAGTCGCGGAACACATACATCTCGGGAAACTTGTAGCCGGTGTCCACATGCAATAAGGGAAACGGCAGCGGCGCAGGGTAAAAAGCCTTGCGCGCCAGATGCAACATCACGCTGGAATCCTTGCCGATGGAGTACATCATGACCGGATTACGAAACTCAGCCATCACTTCCCGCATAATATGGATGGACTCAGCTTCCAGTGTTTTAAGCTGTGTGAGTCTGTGTTCGCTCATTTATATCTCCTAACCCAGCGTAGCCGGAACCAAAGATTCACCATAAAGTTCATGAAGAACACGAAGAGTAAATCCGGGAATACCTCCCCTGATTTTAATAACTTCATGACCTTCATGCGCTTCATGGTAAAAAAAGTCTTGCACGTTTTGTATGGATTTGCCGGATAAGGGATTAAATCCCCTCACCCGCCTCTCCTTCACCCGCATTCAGTGAACTGACATGCAAGCCGCATTCAGCCAGCGTATCCTTGTTCTCCCACCACCAGCGCCCGGCACGCGGGTCTTCACCGGCGGTAATGGCGCGCGTGCAGCATTCGCAACCAATCGAGACATAATGCGCGTCATGCAAGCGACTGTAGGGCACATCATACTCGCGGATATAGGCCCAGACATCGCTTTCCGTCCAATCCAGCATGGGATTGTACTTGATCAAACCAAAAACAGGGTCATCCTCAAGTGGTCGAACTACGGCGCGGTTATCCGATTGATCCCGGCGGCGACCAGTGATCCACGCCTCCATGCCAGTCAGCGCGCGCTTTAGCGGATGCACTTTACGTATGGCGCAGCACCGTTTACGGTTTTCCACGGAACGATAAAACAGGTTGATGCCATATTCGCGCACCATGGCTTCAACCTCATCCCTGTCCGGGAACATGATTTCCAGATCAATGTTATAACGCTTTCGCACCTTGTCCATCAGTTCATAGGTTGCCTGCGGCAGGCGGCCTGTGTCCAGCGTCATGATACGAATCCCGGGAGCGTGTTTGCAAATCAAATCAAGCTGAACCATGCCTTCCGAACCCATCGCGCACGGATAAATCAGGCGATCACCATGTTTGTCCCTGGCTTGCCGCAGCAAGGCCACCGCCGATTCAATCAATTTCGAAGTATTCATGATGCTCCGATCCCGACGACAGGCCACCATAGCCAAACCGTGAGTGCAAACAGGGCAAATGCCGTAAGTGACATCATGACGCCGTAGCGCAACATGGAAGCGCTCTTCACATACCCTGTAGCGAAAACCATGGCATTGGGCGGCGTTCCCATGGGCAACATGAAGGCAAAGCCAGCGACGATCCCGATCGCGAGGGAAACCATGGACGTATCCATCCCCGCCGCCATCCCCGCCGGGATGGCTACCGGCAACATAATAGCGACAGCGGCGGAATTGCTAACGCCTTCAGTCAATAGCAATGTTGCCAGGGCCAGCAGCAACAGCAAACCCGTGCCTGCCGCACCCGCGGGCAACAACCATGATGCCAGCCATACACCCGCACCCGTCACGGCAATGGCCTTGCCGATGGCGATGGCGCCCCCATACAGCATAATAACATCCCAACTGACATGCGCCTGAATATCCTTCCATGCCACAATCCGCAACGCAAACATGCAAACAACGCTCAGCAGCGCAATGCTGGCAAGTCCGATGGCGTGCCCCGCGAACAACCATGCCGCAATAGTTACAACCATCAGCAATGCCATCATGCGTCCCTGCCAATTCAGCAAGCCGAGCTCCAACCGCTTTTGCTCAATGCGTTTGCGAACGGACTCAATATGCACACCATGCACCGGCGTAATAAACAGTAACCATAGAACGCCAATGATCAGCATGCCGATCACCAAGGGTGCGGCAGCAATACTCCAGTCGAGAAACGAGAACGATTTTCCCGTGAGTTCCTGCGCCAGCGCCATGGCCAGCGGACCGCGCGCACCACCCAGCAATGTCGCTACGCCACCGATAATAGCGCCCCACGCCATGGCCAGAAATACCGACTGGGCATAAGGATTTCCCGGTTTCAGGCCAAGCCCGCGCACAACCTCCCATGCAAGAGGCAAAAACACCGCCGCCACTGCATTTTCGGGCATAAAGAACGCCATGCATGCAGGCAACAACAGCATCGCCAGCAGCAATCTCCGGGGGCTGGAACCCGCCCGGTCCAACAGAGCCAGCGCCAGATGCTCGGAAAGCCCCGACTTCATTACGCCAGCGGCCAGCATAAACGCACCCAGAATAAAGAATACCGCCGGATTCCCGAACAGCGCAAAGGTTTCCGAAGCTGGCAACACATCCAGTAAAGGTAACAGGGCCAACCCCAGAATAGCGGTGATAGCCAATGGCAATAATTGGGAAACCCAGAGAACAAGACATAAGGTAAACACAATCAATGCACGCCAACCCGACACGCTTAAACCCTCAGGGGCATTCTGACCCACGGCCCACCACGTCACTACCGCGATCATGGCCAATGCCGCAAAGGGAAATCCCTTGCGCGCCAACAATACGTGCATGGGCCGTTTATCCAAAACGACTGACATCCTACCTTCCGCCCTGCCCTGCCCCGGTATCAATATGCTGCACCTTGAGCGTGCGCCGTAAGGCATCGAACCATCCGCCCATTTTTCTGCCGACGGGACTCAGGCTCAGGCGTTCCGTCAATGATACCTCGCGCCCGACCAGCACCCTGCTTTCCATGGGCGTAAGTACACGGCCCATATCACGCAACCGGTGCGTCGGCAAACCCGATGCCGCCAGAATATCGTACAAGCAAAGAAAGGCCTGTTCGGCCACATCCATATCGGGAAGCGCCGTATGTTCCAGCGGCGTGCCGGGCAATGGCCGGAAAGGGATCAGCAATGGCACCGTGCCGTGCTCCACCAGGGCCTTCATGCCCGAAACAGTCGATTCCAGCGGCTCCAGACCCAGGATCAAATGGCTGACTACCGCGCCCTGACGAAATACCGAAACTGCATGCCCAAGTGCCCGCCAGATGGCTTCCTGACCTCCTTCAGCCTCCTTGCCGGGACAAACACGGGCAAAGTGCTCCTCATCGAACAGTTCCAGGTTGCAAATCAGCACATCCAGCCCCGCCGCATACAGATCATCAATCATGGATGTGTCGCGTGGAGCCACGGTCTCCAGGGCAATCTGCCGGTGCCCCAAATGCCGACGCAACAAGGCAATCAATGAAACGAGGCGATCCAGACCCGCCTGATCTCCCGGTACATGGCCATTGTACAAATACACGGTATCCACTTCGCGTTCAGACAACGCCGCTCGCACGACTTCGACCAGTTCCAGTGGATCGC
>CAZDWG010000160.1:0-3968 GCA_964509005.1 uncultured Zetaproteobacteria bacterium | reverse complement strand
AATGGATCAACACTTCCCAACGGAGGTAGTCATGACCATCGAATTTGCAGGTGTGGCCAAGGCCAGGCAGTTGCGGGAATACTTCGCTCGCCATGGCCGAATTTATATTGTGGTTAATGCCACGGATGATCAGGTGATCGTGCCGGAGCACCTGCACGGCGATCCCGCACTGCGCTTGGTCCTGAACGCGCGCATGCCGCAGGCCATTATCATCAGGAATGATACGCTGGAATCCGAATTTTCCTTTTCTGGCAGTCTGTTCCACTGCTGTATTCCCATGTATGCCATCTGGGCGGCCTATGTGCCGGAACAGAAAATTGAGAATGGTATCCTGTGGGAGGACGATGTGCCGGAGACGATTCGTGCTGTCGTCAAAGCCGTGCGCGGCATATCCGAAGAGGATGACCAACATGAGACACGCAGCCCGGAAACGGAGCTTCTGGCATCGAAGAATGCAAAAGAAAAGGGTGGCCGACGAGTAGGTCATTTGCGGGTGATCAAATAATCTTCCGCCTGGCATACTGTTTCGGCGTCCTGGCCTTGTTCGGTGTGTGCCTGCTGGCTACGCCATCACGGCTGTTGGCGCAGACGAATGATGCGCGCCTGCGCATTATCATCACTGCGAAAAGCATGCAAAATGCCCGTGCGGACGCCCATCAGTCTGGCGCCAGATACGCTGGCGTGCGGCTGTCGAACACCAGGCTGGCCTTACGCCTTGCCTTGCCGCGGTTGTGGGACCGCATCATACCCCGGGGCGTGCGTTCCCGGACTGATTCCATTGCGCCAAACTATGGCCTGGTCGCACGCATTGTTCCCGGTAAACAACAGACTATCGTCGAATTTAATGGCAAGCGCATCTTCCGTATGCTCAAGAGGGATCATATCCCCGCCATCGTCATGGCGCCTCGTTTCCATCTCATCCTTCACGTACAAAATAGTGCTGGGCTTGCAATGGGCCAGACTGATAGCCTGCTCATGGATACGGCAAAAGACTTCGCTCCGACACGGGGCATTGAGCTGGCCGATAATGCCCCGGGCATCATAGCCACCTGGCAATGGTTGGGCCATCAACAGGTTATGCTCAGTGTGCGCGGAAATTCGCGCTTGCAGGAATTCTCAGAAACCCGCGGCATCACGGACGCGGATCCGCTGCCACAGCTTTCGGCCTGGCTCAAGGAGATTTTGCTCAAGGCACGCGATGCCTATGCCTCTGATGTGGACAGCACGGAAAACCCCCGTCTCGCGAGCACCGGAATTGAGCAGCAACTCATCCTGACCATCAACCGGAAAAGGTCGCTGATAGCGCAAGTGGCATTAGAAGAGGCGCTTGGCAACGAGTCGCGCGTTCGCCAGGTGTTACCACTCAGCCTGAGCGGCTCGCGTCAGCGTTATCTGCTGGTGCTGGAGGGAACCGACAATCACTGGTTAACGGAATGGTTCAAACGCCGGGGCTATTTGCTGACGGCATTGCCTGAAGGGGGATGGATAGCCCAATGATACGCAAGGTGATCAACCTTCCGAATCTGCTGACGCTGGGCCGCATCCTTATTACGCCATTTATCGTTTATTCGATTCTGAATAATTTTGCCGTACAGGCACTGGTTCTGATGGTCATTGCAGGCCTCACGGACCTGTTGGATGGCGCCATCGCCAAGCGCTTTCATATGCAAACGGCGGTCGGCGCCTATATGGATCCGATCGCGGACAAACTGATGCTGGTGGGTTCCATCATCAGCCTGTTCATTATCGGACAGGTTCCGATGTTCCTGTTTCTGGCCGTGCTATTCCGCGATGTCATTATTGTCATTGGCGCCATGGCGTATGAACTGGTCACCCACCGTCTGGAAATGCAACCCACCTACCTCTCCAAAGTAACGACCGTCGTGCAGATTATCTATGTATCCATGGCATTGCTGCATATCGCATGGCCACTCCCCGCCATGCTGATGCCCACCATGCTAATGAATATCGCCGCATGGATGACATTCGCCATTACATGCATATCCGGCGTCCAGTATATGATTTTGTGGACCAGCAAAGCCACACATGAGGAACATATTTCATAATGCGGACCCGGCCCGTGCAGTGGTGGATCAACGCGGGGCTGTTTGCGGCCATGTCGGGCCTGTTGCTGTGGCTGTTGGCAGGCGTGGCCGGACCGCTGCTTGTTGCCTGGCTACTGGCATACCTGCTCGTACCGTTGGTGACCTGGCTGAACAAACACGGTATCAAGCGTGATCGGGCCACGCTGGTGGTGTTTTTGTTTGGCCTCACAGGGATGGTATTATCGGTCATCCTGCTTGCCCCGCCACTGTTTACTCAGGTGATCCATTTCATTCATGTCTTGCCGGATGCCGCCCTCCACTTCAAGGAACAGTGGACGCCGTGGATTCAGGCGCATCTGGGGCTGAATGTAACGGATGCGGCTGATCGCTGGATCCTATGGCTAAGGGAGCAGGCCAAAGGGCTGAATATGGCGTCCATTTCTCCGTGGGCACATTGGGGTTTATCAGCCGTATCCAGTATTTTTGGTGTAATTCTGGGTTTGTTCAAGCTGATTCTCATTCCGTTGTTTGCCTATTACCTGCTGCACGACTGGGACGCGATCGGTCGTATGCTGCATGATCGACTACCGCACCGGAGTCGTGAAACGGTATTGCGCCTGGCAGGCGAAATGGACGCGATGATCAGCGCCTTTCTACGTGGTCAGTTCACGGTGTGCCTTATTCTGGCCATCTTCTACAGTGTGGGCTTGTTTATCGCGGGCATCCCGTTTGCGCTGGCCATTGGTCTGGTGTCCGGGCTACTCGCATTCATTCCCTACGTCGGATTGATTAGCGGTTTTTGCGCAGCCGCCCTGATGTCGCTGTGGACTTTCGGCATGGACCAGCATCTGTTAAGCGTATTGATCGTATTTGGCGTGGCACACCTGACGGAAGCCTTTTATCTGGGGCCAAAAGTGATGGGAGACAAACTGGGCTTGCATCCGTTGGTTATTCTGCTTGCCCTGACCATTGCCGCGGACCGTTTTGGCTTTGCCGGGGTACTGCTGGCCATTCCGCTAACGGCTGCGGGAACGGTGCTGGTCCGGGAAGTGGATCGCCGCTATCGCAGTGACCAGCACTCCGTTTCCGATTGATGTATCGTAACGATCCACCTATCCCGCTTAAATAGTTCCGATGCGACAGCAAGTGCTTGATCTCCATCTTCCAGCCAGTTACGACTACGGTAACTGGGTGCGCCATGCCGGGGTTGAAACCGCACACAACCGTCTGGCGCTATGGCTGGTGGATGGCGGGCGTCTGTGGCTGACATCAGGCACTCCCGCGGGAAAGACCCATCTCTTGCACGCGCTGGCGAAGGAGCATGCCCAAATAGGCCTGGTTACGCCCGGCCCGGAAACCGCACATGACCTGTTACAGGTACAAGCATGGCTGAAACAATTGTCGGGTTATGCCTATTGGGTTATTGATGTCGCGGCGGGCCCCATATCACGGGCCACTGCCATTGCCCTGTTTCATCTTCTGGAGCGGGCGCGCGAAACAAATCGGCATAGTCTCATTGCATGGCGCAATCAGGACCTGGCGAGTCTGCCGCCGGAACTCGCCAGCCGCATGACCGCAATGGAACACATCGACATGTATCCGCCCGAAAATGACCATGACCTGATGACCGTGCTAAAGAGCGTGGCGGATGCCCGGCAATGGACAGTGGATGATGCGACCCTGCAATTCATGCTGACCCATATGCCGCGCCATCTCCACGATATGATTCACGCATTGAAAGAACTCGAAAACAGCTCACTGGCCGAACGCAAACGCTTGACGCGAGCATGGGCCAGCAAACAGATCAAACAACGTCAAGATGGTGCGTAGACTGGATGGAGAAATGACCATGTTATTTAGTTACAGCCCCTTAGTCTCTTATCCGTAAAATCTAATGCAAAATGCACAAGATATTTCACCACA
>CAZDWG010000159.1:0-3980 GCA_964509005.1 uncultured Zetaproteobacteria bacterium | reverse complement strand
GCAAGAGGGCGGAACGCAGCAGATGGCCGCCGGATGGCTCGCCCGAAGGGAACCCCTTGCACACGGGTCATACCTGCGTTGCGGCGCTTGCCAATGGAATAACCATTATCTGCGCACCGCGCCTTGGTCTGACCCGTGTGCAAGGGCTCTGTGGCATGATTTGTGGGTAAAGGGCAGGGCAAGCCTTTGCGAAGCAATGCCCATTGCTTCGCAAAGAAAGAAAGTTCTGCTATCAGGGCATAACAAAAACAGGCTCCGCACCTTCCCACGTCATACGCTTATGCCAAACCTCCGGGTCGTCATAGCCACAGTGCATGAGGAGCACCGTTTTGCCGTCCATGATCGCCTGATGAAGCACATTCAACTCGTCTTCAGGGATACCGAGGCGGCGCATGGCGATGGTCAGATGGGTTGCTACAGCGCCAGTGGTCATCAGGCCAGCACCAACGACTGCTCCGGCAATCCCGGCCATGACATCCATCAATGGCCCGGCGATGAGTACAGGCCCGATACCCGGCAGCAAGAGCATTCCGGCTGCACCAGCCAGTAAGCCGCCCAGCGATCCCCAAAGCGCGCCCTGGGCGCCCCAAACCTTGAAACGCTGTTTTTCGCTGGTATAGGCAATACCGAGAAAATCGTCACCCTGACCGCCCGCCTTATGCAGAATGGACACCTGGTCCATCGGGAAGTTGTGTTTGATCATGTCCTCAACAACAGCGTGGGCGTGGTCGGGGTTTTCGAATACAGCGCCAATAATATTTTCAGGTTTCTTGGTCATGCCTGTGTCTCCTTGCCGAGGTTTGGGTTTGTGAGTGACTCTGATGCCGAGAGTATAATGAAGAATGAGGCGACTACAACTTCCGCGGCAGATGACACGGCGCTTGAAACGGGTGGATGATGTAGGCTAGCTTCAGCGGCATCAATGACACATGGTCAGGCGGAGGGGTAGCGATGTTGAACAAGGCGATTCTTATTGGGAATCTGGGGGCGGATCCGGAAACGCGCTACATGCAGGATGGCACCTGCGTGTGCAACATCCGCCTTGCCACTACCGAGCGTTTTAAGGACCGCAACGGCGAGCGCCAGGAGCGAACGGAATGGCATCGTGTTGTCTTGTGGGGCAAGCTGGGTGAGATCGCCAATCAATACCTGCATAAAGGCTCACAAGTCTATATTGAAGGCAAAATTGAAACGCGCAAGTGGCAGGATCGTGATGGCCATGATCGCTACAGCACTGATATTCGCGCACGGGAGATGAAGATGCTGGGCGGCAAGGGTGAGGGCGCGCCGCGTGTCAGCGCTCCTGCGGAGAGACCGACTCCGAGTGCGCCCGCAGAGAGATCGACTCCGAGTGCGCCCGCAGATGATCCGTTCGCGGATTCCCCTGCTTTTAACAATGTCCCTGTGGATGATGATATTCCGTTTTGACGGAGAGATTGGCGGAGAGAGCAAAACCGGCGGAGAGAGCAAAACCAGCCTGAACTATTCATAAATAGCAACTACTCAGCACCCATCGTTTTGTCATTGCGAGGGAGCGAAAGCGACTGCGGCAATCTTGAATTTCGTGGAAATACGAGATTGCTTCGTCGTTCCTCCTCGCAATGACAGCCAATCCATAGGGGTGCTGAGTAGTTACCATAAATAGTTCAGGCTGGAAACAGCAGTGTTATTGGGCGAAAAACAATCCCTGATTAATATCACTGATGGTCACGATGCCCAGCAGTTTTCCACCTTCCGCGACTGGAATGTGACGCAGATTTTTAAGCCCCATATACGAGGCAGCCTTGAGTACGGCATCATCGGGTGAAACCGTAAACGGATTGGCGGTCATCACTTCCTCCACCTTCATGGCCATCACTTTTGGATAGTCATCCTGCATGGCGACGAAATCCCGGCTGTGGACATTATCATGGACGTAATCGCCAAAATTTGGATATAACGGCAACAGCACATCGCGCAGGGTCACGATGCCAACCAGGGTGTTGCTATCATCCACAACAGGAACCGCGCCACAGTGGTGACCAATCATCTTGATTGTCACTGAACGTAGAGAATGGTCTTTCCTTGCCGTCATTCCACCGGTGGTCATCACATCACGTACAAGCATTACTTTCCCCCTCATCCACCCAGAGTTTTGCAAGTGGCTCTAAAGTTAAATTGCTCCGGGAAGCGTATCATAATCAGACCCCCTTCAGCAAATCCTTCACCCTGCTATCCGGACAGGCATGCGATGGTTGCCATAGGCATGATCGAAGTGTGAGAACCTTCCCGCAAGACCGGACCCGCATGAGGGACAGCGGCCATCATCCGTTACCCGATAATCCAGTATATTGTACCAGTCGCGCACGATGAGCCTGTTCCCACAATCGGGGCATGATGTTGTACCGCCATCCGTATCGTGCACATTGCCGGTATAGACGTAATGCAGGCCGGTATCCAGCGCAATCCGCCGCGCGCGGTACAATGTGGATGATGGCGTATGAGGAATATCAGTCATCTTATAGTCGGGATGGAAAGCCGAGAAATGCAGGGGTACATCGGCACCCAGATGTTCCATGATCCATTCACTTCCCTGCCTTATTTCCATATCCGAGTCATTGCTGCCGGGGATGAGCAATGTGGTGATTTCCGTCCACACATCAGTTTTATGGATCAGGTATTCAAGCGTATCCAGCACGGGCTGTAGATGTCCGGCGCACAGTTTGTGGTAAAACACCTCACTAAAGGACTTCAAATCAACATTGACGGCATCCATATGGTCGAAGAATTCGGCTCTCGCCTCCGGATGGATGTAAGCAGCGGTAACGGCGACTGTTTTAATGCCGATATCATGACAGGCTATGGCGGTGTCCACTGCATATTCGAGAAAAATAACCGGGTCGTTATAGGTAAAGGAAACGCTGGCGCATCCCAATTCCCGCGCGGTCCTGGCAATCGTTTCAGGCGATGCCTCGTCGCACAGGCGGTCGAATTCACGTGATTTGGAAATGTCCCAGTTTTGGCAGAAGCGACAGGCGAGGTTGCAGCCGGCAGTGCCGAAGGACAGGACACGGCTACCGGGCAGGAAGTGGTTTAGCGGTTTCTTTTCGATCGGGTCTACACAAAAACCGGAGGAGCGGCCATAGGTGGTCAGTACGATTCGTTCGCCTTCACGCATGCGTACGAAACAAAGGCCGCGTTGTCCATCCTGCAGTTTGCAGTCACGCGGGCAAACATCGCACTGGATGCGGCCATCATCAAGCTTGTGCCAGTAGCGGCCCGGGTAGTGTGCATTTGGACTCACCAAACTGCTCTCCTTCGTAACGGCCAATCTGCCCTCGATTCATCCGGGGACGGGTAACGACGTCTCGCCGAATTTTTCGACCGTATATACGTAGATTAGCACATCGGGATGCCAGAAGTCGGGCGATAAACCGGCCTTGGTTCGGAGGTGAGCCAGAAATTGATATGCATCCGGTAATTGCTCCCATACCTGAGGCAGGAAGGTGGCCTTCCGGCTCCCGTACTGGAACACCACGCCGTCCTCTCCCGGCCTGATTCCGGCAATCGTTTCTTCCTCGTTGTAGACATCCAGTTTTCGCATGGGTGAAAGTAGCGAGACCTCAATATCTATTTTGGCCAGTTCACAGGTCGTTAGCGGTGGGAACCGTGGGTCATGGAGCGCGGCGGCAAGCGCATTGGCATGAACATCCTCGAACAGCGACCGGTGCGCTTCGAGTGAACCAATACAGCCACGCAGTTTGCCATTCATGTTCAGGGTTACAAAACAAGCGCCTTTTCCCTGTAGCCAGTCTTCCCGAGGTGGTACGGACCTCGGGGACTGGCCAAGCGCATCAGAGATCGCTGACCTTGCGAGGTTTACAAGAATGTGGCCTTGACCTTTTTCCATCAGGTCCAGCGTAGCCAGAACAAAAAATTTACCATGAAGCGCATGAAGGACACGAAGAATAAATACGGCAGTATTTGTGAATAATGCAGGT
>CAZDWG010000158.1:0-4034 GCA_964509005.1 uncultured Zetaproteobacteria bacterium | reverse complement strand
TTCGTCCGAAGCTTAGATTTGAGAGTCACCATTATATCAATGGGTTACGCGAGGTCCACCCCTTTTTATGAATAATTCAAGCTAGGCAGCTTTCTTACTGGCTCCGGCCGCAGGCGCGACCTCACCTGCATCCGTACCACCGGACTGTTCAGCATTTCCAGCCTCGGCAGCCAGCTTTGACGCTCCGGAAATCTCCGGCTGCGGCACAAGACGCGATGCAAAACCCGTCCCCGCTGGCAACAATCGGCCAAGAACAACATTTTCCTTAAGCCCCTTCAACCAATCCACCTTGCCCGCCAGTGCAGCTTCGGTAATGACACGCGTCGTTTCCTGGAAAGATGCGGCGGAAATAAAGGAATCGGTGGATAATGACGACTTGGTGATGCCCAACAGAACCGGTTCAAATACGGCTGGAGGCTTGCCCTCCGCTTCCAGCCTGCGATTCATTTCCACCACCTCTCTGCGTTCCGCCTGCTCCCCCGCAATAAAGTTTGAACTGCCCGGATCAGTGATCTGAACCTTGCGCATCATCTGCCGCACAATGACTTCAATGTGCTTGTCGTTAATCTTCACGCCCTGCAGGCGGTAAACCTCCTGCACTTCATCGGTCAGATATTTAGCCAACGCCTCAATGCCAAGTACGCTCAAAATATCGTGCGGCGCGGGAGACCCTTCCATCAGGCGCTCACCCTTACGCACGCGGTCTCCTTCCTGAACAATGATATGGCTACCCTTGGGCACCTGATACTCAATGGGGTCAGACCCATCATCCGGATTGATCAGCACGCGCCGTTTGCCACGAATATCCTTGCCAAAGGAAATACTGCCGTCTCTGGCGGCAATGAAGGCCAGACTCTTGGGTTTGCGGGCCTCGAACAGCTCGACCACGCGCGGTAAACCGCCGGTAATATCTTTGGTCTTGGTCGTCTCACGCGGGATACGCGCCAGCACTTCACCCGCTTTCACTTCTTCATTCTCCTCTACGTTAAGAATAGCTCCCGGAGAAAGGAAATAGCGTGCCGGTGTGTTGGTGCGCGGCATCATCACCGGATCACCTTCCGGATCCTTCGGATCTACAAGTTGTAATTGCGGTCGCAACGCCGCTTTACGCGTTTCGCTTACTTGTGTAATCACGCGATTGGAAAGTCCTGTCACTTCATCCGTGTGCTCGCGCATGGTCCTGCCCTCCACCACGTCTTCATAGCGCACGCGCCCGTCCACTTCGGCAATCAGCGGCATGGTGTATGGATCCCATTCGGCCAAAATTTGGCCCGACTTCACCTTATCACCAGCCTTTACCCGCAGCCCCGCCCCGTACGGAATTTTGTGGCGTTCACGTTCCCCGCCATTGGCATCTTCGATCAGCGCCTCGGCATGGCGATTAATGACCACCACAATCCCGTCCCGATCCTGAACCGTGACTTCGTTTTCGAGCTTCAGGACACCGGCAAACTTGGCTTCCACATGTGCCGCTTCGGCCGAACGGGATGCCGTACCGCCCACATGGAAGGTACGCATGGTCAACTGTGTTCCGGGTTCGCCAATGGATTGCGCGGCAATCACGCCCACGGCTTCACCGAGACTAACCGGCGTGCCATGCGCCAGATCGCGCCCGTAACAAGCCGCACATACCCCATGGCTGGCCTCACAGGTCAACACGGAACGAATGCGCACACTCTCCACCCCCGCGTCGTCAAGCTTGGCAACCAGTTCCTCGTTAAGCATAGCCCCCGCCGGCGCAACTTCTTCACCTCTGAGCGGATCGCAGGCCGATTCAAGCAGTACGCGCCCCAACACGCGTTCGGACAAACCCTCAACCACTTCGCCGCCTTCCATCAGCGGCGTCATGGTGATGCCCTGCACCGTGCCACAGTCCTGGATGGTGACCACGCAATCCTGCGCGACGTCGACCAGTCGGCGGGTAAGGTAACCGGAGTTCGCGGTCTTGAGCGCCGTATCCGCCAGCCCCTTACGGGCGCCGTGAGTGGAAATAAAGTATTGCAACACGGTCAGACCTTCACGGAAATTTGCCGTAATGGGCGTTTCAATAATAGAGCCATCCGGCTTGGCCATCAGACCACGCATCCCGGCCAACTGACGAATCTGCTGGGCTGAACCACGGGCGCCGGAATCAGCCATCATGTACACGGAATTGAACGACTTTGCCTTTTCCGTCCGTTTGCCATCTGGTGACACCACCTCTTCCGAGGCCAGATTATCCATCATGGCCCGCGCCACGTTTTCCGTGGTATGCGTCCACAGATCGACCACCTTGTTATAACGCTCACCCGCCGTAATCAAGCCATCGGCATACTGTTGCTGAACCGTTTTTACATCGGCCTCGGTTTTGGCCACCAACTCATATTTGAGTTTCGGAACCACCACATCATCCAGCGAGAACGATACGCCGGATTTGGTCGCGTGTGCAAACCCCATGTTCTTCATGTGGTCTACGAACAGCACCGTCGCCTTGTTCCCGGCTATGCGATAGCTGTCTTCAATCAGACCGGCCACGTCCTTTTTGGTCAGTACTTTGTTAATACCGGAGAATGGCATATCGTCGGGCAAAATCGTGGAGAGAATTGCGCGCCCCGCGGTTGTCGTTTCACGTTTTCCACGGATACGGCAGGCAATGCGGGTGTGCAATTCGACCACACCGGCATCAAAGGCCCGCTGCACCTCGTCGGGACTGGCGAATACCATCCCCTCACCCTTACGAAAGGGGCGTTCGCGTGTCATGTAATAAATACCAAGAATGATATCCTGTGTCGGCGCAATCACCGGTTTACCGGTCGATGGCGAAAGAATATTGTTGGTGGACATCATCAATGCCCGTGCTTCCGTCTGCGCCTCAATGGAAAGCGGCACATGGACTGCCATCTGGTCGCCGTCAAAGTCGGCATTGAAGGCTGTACACACCAGCGGGTGCAACTGAATGGCCTTGCCTTCAATCAGGATGGGTTCAAATGCCTGAATACCCAGACGATGCAGGGTTGGCGCGCGATTCAGAAAAATCGGGTGTTCCCTGGTGACATCCTCAAGAATATCCCAAACCTCGGGGATCCCCTGCTCCACCAGCTTTTTAGCCGCTTTGATGGTCGTGGCCAGACCACGCACTTCCAGCTTGTGATAGATAAAGGGTTTGAACAATTCCAGCGCCATGGTCTTGGGAAGGCCGCACTGGTGCAGCTTCAAATCCGGTCCCACCACAATCACGGAACGACCGGAATAGTCTACGCGCTTGCCCAGCAGATTCTGGCGGAAGCGCCCCTGCTTGCCCTTGATAATATCGGATAATGATTTGAGCGGCCTGCGGTTATTTCCGGTAATCGGCTTGGTTTTTCGCGAATTATCAAACAACGCATCCACCGATTCCTGTAACATGCGCTTCTCGTTACGCGTGATAATTTCCGGCGCTTTCAGCTCCAGCAAGCGCTTCAAACGATTGTTGCGATTAATCACCCTTCGGTACAGGTCATTCAGGTCGGACGTGGCGAAACGCCCGCCATCCAGGGGCACCAGAGGCCGCAATTCCGGTGGCAGAATCGGCACCACTTCCAAAATCATACGTTCGGGACGATTCCCGGAATCAAGCATGGCCTCGACGGTTTTCAAGCGCTTGGTTAGTTTAGCCAGTCTGGTTTCCGCCTTGGTCGCGGCAATCTGGGCACGCAACGACTGGCGCTCTTCCGCCAGGTTGATATCGGCCAGCATTTCACGCACGGCCTCGGCGCCCATGCCAACGCGGAATTCGTCACCGTATTCATCAAAGGCCTCAAGGTATTCTTCCTCCGTCAGAATATGATACTGATCCAGACTGGTAAGCCCCGGATCGAGTACGACATAGGATTCAAAGTAGAGAATGCGCTCCAGTTCCTTCAGCGTCTTGTCCAGCAGCAGGCCAATGCGCGACGGCAGGCTCTTCAAAAACCAGATGTGCGCCACGGGCGCCGCCAGTTCGATATGCCCCATGCGCTCGCGCCGCACCTTGGACTGGATGACTTCCACGCCGCACTTTTCGCACACCACACCAC
>CAZDWG010000157.1:0-4047 GCA_964509005.1 uncultured Zetaproteobacteria bacterium | reverse complement strand
CGGGTTGACCCGCAAGCATCGCATCCACGGCTGGCATCAGTTCTTCCTGTGTGCCCCTGGCTTCGTCCTTCCAGTTATCATCCATGCGTCCGTGATAATATAGTTTTCCGTCCATATCAAAGAGATACAAGTCCGGCGTGCATTGCGCATCGAATGCGCGCGCTACCTGTTGCGTCGTATCCGTGAGATATGGAAAATTTATACCCCACGCGGCAATCTTCTCTTTCATGGCGGTAATGGAATCTTCCGGATAATCAGGATGGATATTCGGATTAACGGCTACGGTGTTGACACCCTTCCGGCGGAATGCCGCCGCATGACGTATCAAACGTGGCCATACGGCGAGGGCATAAGGGCAATGGTTGCAGGTGAAAGCGACCAGCAGCCCGTTCCTGCCCGTTTGGTCCCGGAGTCTGAGCTCCTGTCCATCGACATCGCCCAATTTCATGTCCGGCATAAGCCATCCCGAATCCACGTGTATCGAAGCAACTAAAGCCATGCTTTTCTCCTTTTATTTTTACAGGTGCTATGATTCACAAATCAGGCATGGCGGCAACAACGGAGATCAAACATGACGGACAGCAAACGGCTGGTTTATTCCACTGAGCACGGGGCGCTTGGCAAGCCGATGGGTGGCAAGGGCAAGAAGACCCCGAAACGTCAGACGCGGCCCGCCGCTGTCATCAACCCATCCAAACATGGCGTGCGCATCCGCCGGGAGGCCAAGGGGCGGGGCGGAAAGACCGTGAGCGTGATTGACGGGCTCTCCCTGTCCGACGGGGAACTCAAAGCCCTTCTTAAGAAATTCAAAGGTCAACTGGGAACCGGCGGGGCAATCAAGAACGGTAGCCTCGAAATTCAGGGGGATCACCGGGAGAAATTGCTGTATATGCTTGAACAGGAAGGTCACAAAAGCAAATTGGCTGGAGGTTAGCCCTGCCCTTTACCCACAAATCACGTCACAGAATCCTTGCACACGGGTCAGACCAAGGCGCGGTGCACAAATAATGGTTATTCCATTGGCAAGCGTCGCAACGCAGGTATGATCCGTGCATGCAGAGCAGGCGAAGATCTGATATGAAAACACTCGTGACCGGGGCTTCCGGGTTTGTCGGTTCGGCCATCGCGCGCCATCTGCTTGATGCCGGTCACCACGTACGCGTATTACTGCGATCCGGCAGTCCGCGCGATAACCTTGAATCTCTGGATGTGGAAATAGTCATTGGAGACTTGACGGATCAGACAACATTAAAACATGCCTGTTGCGGTTGTTCCTCACTCTTTCATGCCGCGGCGGATTATCGTCTGTGGGCGCCGCACCCCGAATCCATGTATGCCGCCAATGTGCATGGCACACGCAACATCATGCAAGCCGCGCTGGATGCAGGCATTGAGCGCATCATCTATACCAGCAGCGTCGCTACACTGGGGACGAGTCAAAATGGCGCGCCCGCCGATGAAGAAACGTCCTCTTCCCTCGATAGCATGATTGGGCATTACAAACGCTCGAAATTCATGGCTGAGACTGTCGTCCAGGACATGGTGGAAGCGGAATGCCTTCCCGCAGTCATCGTTAATCCGTCTACGCCGATCGGGCCACGGGATATTAAACCCACACCTACGGGAAAAATGATCCTTGATGCCGCTCGCGGACGCATGCCTGCCTATGTGGATACGGGACTCAACATCGTGCATGTGGATGACGTCGCGGCAGGGCATCTGCTGGCGCTAAAACAGGGGCGCATCGGCGAACGTTATATTCTGGGTGGAGAGGATATGAGCCTGAAGGATATTTTATCACAGGTCGCGACCCTCACGAATCGCCATCCTCCGCGCATTCGCCTGCCCCATAATGCCGTGCTTCCCCTTGCCTGGATTGTACAGGGGATGGCTCGCCTTTCGGACGCGGCGCAACCCATCATGACCGTGGATGGCGTGCGCATGGCCAAAAAACGTATGTTCTATTCTTCGGCAAAAGCCGAGCGGGAGCTCGCTTACACGCATCGGCCCGCCATCGAGGCCCTTGGCGATGCCATAGTCTGGTTCCGCGGTCGCGGGCTTCTTTCATAAAGAGAAGTCCGCGCATGAAAGCCACGGTATCACTCGCCCTGCTGGCGGGGCTGGCGCTGTTAACGCTTCTTATCGTATGGCAGGGCCTGGGTGAAGTAGTTGGCACGCTTGCCACGGCGGGCTGGGGGCTACTGGCCGTGGCCGCTTTCCATCTCATCCCCATGCTGGTCAACACGGTGGCATGGAGGTATCTGTTTCAGCCGAAAGATCGCTTGTCCACCCGCAAACTGCTTGTCGCCCGCTGGGTCGGAGAATCGGTCAACAGCCTGCTTCCGGTAGCCCAGGTGGGCGGTGAACTGGTCAAGGCGCGATGGATTATGCGGCACGGTATTGCAGGCCGCATCGCGGGCGCAAGCGTCGTGGTTGATCTCACCATGGCCGTATTTACCCAGATGATCTTCACCGTGATCGGGCTGATGCTCTTGATCGTACACTTTGGACGCGACGACATCATCATCCCCGTCATCGCCGGAATGGTGATTATTTCATTGCTATTGGCCGGTTTTTACATCGCTCAGCGTGAGGGAATGTTCGAAAAGGCGGCTTACCTCATTGAGAAAATTGCGGGCGGGCACGAATGGCTGCGCCTGTCCGGAGGCGCTACGGCGCTGGATCAGGCTATCCACACCGTATACCGGCGCCGGACGTTACTGGTGACAGCTTCGACATGGCGGCTGCTGGGCTGGATGCTGGGCACTGGCGAGGTGTGGCTCATCATGTACTTTCTGGGACATCCGGTCAGCTTCCTGGAAGCCTTGCTACTGGAAAGCCTCGGCCAGGCGGTACGCGCTGCGGGATTCATCGTTCCCGCCTCGCTCGGTATTCAAGAGGGCGGGTTTCTACTCCTCGGCGCGGCGCTTGGCATTCCCGCGCATACCGCGTTGGCTCTTTCGCTGGGTAAGCGTGTGCGCGAATTGTTGCTGGGATTGCCCGGTCTGGCACTCTGGCAATTCAGGAAAGGTCAGCATCTGTGGCAACAGCACCGGCAATCAGTTGCGCAAGCAGGTAAGGGGCAAGCGCCCACAAACGACTCTCCACAGTGAATAAAATACGTTTTCTTGCCCATGCCGCCAAACGCCTGTTCGACCACAAGGCCCTGTATGCCCAGCTTATTGTGACGCGCGATTGCAATCTTTCCTGTGCGTATTGCAATGAATACACACCCGGAGCGCCGCATGTGCCGACCAGGGTATTAAAGCGCCGCATCGACAGGCTGGATGAGCTGGGCGTGCGGGTATACGATATTCTGGGCGGTGAGCCGGTCATGCATCCAGAACTTGCGGTGCTGGTCACCCATATCAAGCGTAAACAAGGTGGCGCTAATCTGGCTACCGTCATCAGTAACGGTTTTCTGTTGACCGCAGATATCATTGACGCGCTGAATCAGGCCGGGCTGGATCTCATGCAACTCAGCGTGGACTCCGTCAAACCCGGTCCGCAGTCTATGAAATCACTGAAAAGTTTGTTGCCAAAACTCAAGCTTCTAGCCGGGCGCGCCCGTTTCACGGTGAAGGTGCAAACGGTGCTAACGCCGGAAACCGCTAAAGAGTACGGCGCATTCCGGAAATTGCTGGTGGATTTTCCATTTGACTTCAGTTTTTCCTTTCTGCATGCGGCAGGCGGTAAAATCGCCATCACGGGACGGGAATACGTTGACCTGTTCGACCGCCACCAGTTATGGGGCGGCATGCGTTTGTATCAACAGGATGCGCGGGCCTTGCTGGCAGGGGATTTAAGCCGCCCGTGGCGGTGTCTGGGCGGTTCCAAGTTCCTCTATGTCAACACAAACGGGCATATCCAGTGGTGCAGTCAGCAAGTGGGCGCTGACCTTTCGCTGGAAGAGATCACCACGGATGATCTACATGCCGCCCATGTGCATAAACCGTGTGAGGCGGGCTGTGCCATTGGCTGTGCCCGGCTGGTTTCGCACGCGCTGGGTGAACCTCTCAAAAGCATCAAAATCGGCATAGCCACACT
>CAZDWG010000156.1:0-4071 GCA_964509005.1 uncultured Zetaproteobacteria bacterium | reverse complement strand
CCGGAGACAAGGCTCCGCCACCTACTGCCTCCGAACAAATTGCATCCATGCGTAAACTGGACCGTTCACTCACCGAATACCTGAGCACTGCCCCCGCCGAAAACAGAGGCGTATTCCAGGCCCTGCATGAAACGCTACACGCCTTCATCGGCAAGACAGGCGCACAAAAAGCCTCCGTACGCAGCGCTATCCTTGCCAAACTTAAAGACAGCCTGCTCGCCACCCTCCCCGCTACGCTTTCCTTCCTGCGCACCGCCCTGCAAACACAGGCGGTTAGCGAGAGCAGCATCCCGCAACCGCTACGCAGACGTTGGGTCAGCCCGAATAGTATATACCGGATTGAAGTGACGCCAAAAGAGGATATTGGCAATATTCATGCCCTGCGCCATTTCGTTGCACAAGTCCGCACCATTGCGCCGGATGCAACGGGCGCCCCGGTATTCGCGTTGGAGGCCGGTAATACCGTGATCCATGCTTTCAAAGAGGCTTCCGCGCTGGCGCTAACGCTGATTGTGTTACTCCTGCTGGTGTTGTTGCGCAGTATAAAGGATACATGCCTGGTGCTACTGCCGTTGTTGCTGGCCGGGTCGCTCACCATTGCCGCCGCCGTACTGCTGGGCATACGATTCAATTTTGCCAATGTGATTGCTCTGCCTCTACTTCTAGGTATCGGCGTGGATAATGGTATCCACATGGTGCAGCGTTTCCGCCACATGCAACTCAGCGGGAAAAGCAGCCATCAACTACTGGCCACCAGTACATCGCAGGCCGTTATGTTCAGTTCGCTGACGACGATCTGTGGCTTTGGTAATCTTGCCTTTTCAGCGCATCAGGGCACAGCCAGCATGGGCCGGATGCTAACGTTGGGCATCAGCTTCGCCATGATTTGCTCCTTGCTGGTACTACCGGCATTCCTCAATTTCTTCACCACCAAGGGTCTGTCGGACTCAGGAAAATCGTAGCGCGCTGGTGATTTGTACCACAAATTAAAAAAATGCCACTTTTTTGTAACTACTCAGCACCCCTATGGATTGGCTGTCATTGCGAGGAGGAACGACGAAGCAATCTCGTATTTCCACGAAATTCAAGATTGCCGCAGTCGCTTTCGCTCCTTCGCAATGACAAAACGATGGGTGCTGAGTAGTTACTAAATCCCCAACAAAAGAGTGTGTTCATAGCGTGGAAAGCAAACTAGTATTCACTCATGCATCAGGCGCGAGAGTACGTAGATAATCAGTTATTGATCCGGCTTATTGAACAATCTATCCCGCAATCGACGGTTGATGTGCGCCTGTTCTCGGGAAATGACCACTTCGAAATGCGCGTGACCTCTCCGGCATTTATCGGAAAATCAAAAGTGGCGCAGCATCAGATGGTCTACCAGGCGCTCGGCGATCATATGCGGAGCCGCATTCATGCGCTGGCATTGAAAACATACACGCCGGAACAATGAAATAAGGAGTAAGAAACCAAATGGATTCCATACAGGAAAAGATTGACGGCCTGCTTCGCGAGCACGATGTGGTGCTGTTTATGAAGGGCACGCCACAGTTCCCGCAATGCGGGTTCTCGCAGCGGGTGGTGGGGTTGTTGCAGGAATCAGGCGCGCCCTATGCGGCGGTCAATGTATTGTTGGATGATGCCATACGCGAAGGCATCAAGGCTTACGCCAACTGGCCCACGATTCCGCAGCTTTATGTCAAGGGTGAATTTATCGGCGGTTGCGATATTATATCCGAGATGCATGAATCCGGTGAGCTGGCGACGCTGCTGGCGCCATTCAGGTCAGAGAGTCCATCGTAATGCTCTAGCCTGAACTATTCATGAAGAGTCCAGGCTAAGCGAAATGAGTCCCACGACCAATCTGTTCTAACCTTTTCAATTTGGTCAACGCGTCACCTTCTGCTTTCGCATGGGCAGCAATACCTGTAATGTTTCGGTGGTTCTTCGGGACTCGACGTACTGGCATCACTTTTCCATCCGGCACATGAGCGGCATTGTTTGGGGTTGATATGAATGATGTCAGGTGATATTCAAATCTGGCGTTCGGTACAACATAGCGATGTGACCAGCGATGTAACCGAGAGCTCACGGAGCAACAAAGGGGGAAAAAGGGCGATGCAAAACACAATCAAACAGAGTCTTGAGAAAATTGGACTGAGGAATCTGGAGCGTATTTATTGGAATACACCCACGCCTGCATTGTACGAACGGGTAATCCGCCGCCGCGAGGGGCACCTTTCCCACCTAGGGCCACTGGTGGTGCGTACCGGCTACTACACGGGCAGGGCCGCCAAGGACAAATTTATTGTAGAAGAGCCTTCCAGCCGGGGAAAAGTTTGGTGGGGGGAAATTAACCAGCGCTTTTCCGAAGCTGATTTTGACGCTCTGTGCGAGCGCGTGTTTAGCTATCTGGAGGCGCGGCATGTGTTTGTTCAGGATTGTTTCGCAGGCGCCGACCCGGCGCATGAGGTTCCGGTGCGTGTCATTACCCAGGATGCATGGCATGCTCTATTCGCGCGCACTATGCTGATTCGCCCCATAGACCTGGACCGGGAGATTGGCGTGGACGACCCACAATTTACCGTGGTGCATGTACCACATTTTCACGCCATACCATCCAAACAGCATACCAATTCCGAGGCGTTCGTCATTTTGCATCTGGGTAGACGGCTGGCGCTGATCGGCGGTACGTCCTACGCTGGTGAAATCAAAAAAACGATATTCACACTGATGAATTATGTTCTTCCGCAACAGGGAATTCTTTCCATGCATGCCTCGGCAAATGTAGGTAAGCATGGCGATGCCGCCATATTCTTCGGACTTTCGGGTACAGGGAAAACAACGCTTTCAGCGGACCCTGAGCGACGATTGGTCGGTGATGACGAGCATGGCTGGAGCGATGAGGGTATATTCAATATCGAAGGCGGATGCTATGCCAAGGTGATCCGGCTTTCGGAGGAGAAAGAGCCGGAGATTTATGGCATGACGCGGCAGTTCGGTACGATCCTGGAGAATGTGCGCTTCGATATTGATTCGCGCCGCATGGACCTTGACGATGATTGCCTGACGGAAAACACGCGCGCCGCATACCCGATC
Organism: uncultured Zetaproteobacteria bacterium; assembly: GCA_964509005.1. Lineage (GTDB taxonomy): Bacteria > Pseudomonadota > Zetaproteobacteria > Mariprofundales > Mariprofundaceae > JAUZQZ01. Next base: position 972 of record CAZDWG010000156.1, on the reverse strand, counting down.
CCCAATTTGGCCAATGCTATTTATCCGGGCATCGCCGGGCATCCCGAAAATATAGTGATGCTTACGGCTGATGCATTTGGTGTATTGCCACCCGTAGCCAGGCTGACGCCTGAACAGGCCAAGTATTATTTCCTGCTCGGCTACACCGCCAAGGTGGCTGGCACGGAAGCTGGCATCACTGAACCGGAGGCGGTGTTCAGCCCCTGTTTCGGTGCCCCCTTCATGCCGATGCATCCGAATGTTTATGCCCGCTTGCTGGGTGAAAAAATCGCAAGGCATCATGTGAACTGCTGGCTCATCAACACCGGATGGAGCGGTGGGCCATACGGCGTTGGTGAGCGCATGGATATTACCGCCACGCGCGCCATGTTGAGCGCCGCCTTATCGGGCCAGTTGAATGATGTGGCTTACCGTGAGCACCCCATTTTCCGCCTGCAAATGCCCGAAACCTGCCCCGGTGTAGACGCCAGCATACTGGACCCTGTTTGTGCATGGGATGATGCTCAGGCCTATGGGAAGAAAGCGCGGGAACTGGCCGGAATGTTCCATCAGGCATTTAATGATATTGCCGGAGATGCTGAGCCGGAGTTGGCTGCCGCGGGGCCCGCATAAGCCGATCAAATCTCCTTAGTGGTCGTGCAGCCCGGCATGGATATGCATCGTAGACGTGACATGCATTTGTTAAAACGCCGGGGGCTTGAGTTCGGCTGGATACGCGAGGAAGACCCTTCCAGGCTCCCCGATGAGCAAACCATGGTACGGGCATGGTGCGATGATGCGCCCGTTTGCGTACCGGGATTGGTCGTTGATGCGATTGGACACCACGCGAATGACATTGAGTGCGCCCGTAAATTGATGGAAAAAACGCTGATGGGCCTTCCCCTTGCCGACATGCTGGAGTCTGCGCCGATAGCGAACCGCTTGCCTCCCCATTTTGCGCTGGTCGCGACATCCATGGAAGAACACGAAGCA
>CAZDWG010000155.1:0-4073 GCA_964509005.1 uncultured Zetaproteobacteria bacterium | reverse complement strand
TCTTCTCCCGAAATGTGGCGTGATATTGCCCTGTGCAACCGGGCGTTCCTGTTGCGTAAACTGGATGCGCTGCAAATGGAACTGGGCGATCTGAAAGCCGCGCTGGAAGCGGGCGACGGGAAACGTTTACTGGCCGGGTTCAGGCAGGCCAAGCAGGCACGCGATCAGTGGCTGGCCAGCCGGGAATCCGCATGAGCGAGAGCGCGCATGGAGTGCTGATCGCGGGGCCAGCCACAGGACCACTCAGTGGAAATATCGTGCCACCGGGTGATAAATCCATCTCGCACCGCGCCATCATGCTGGGATCCCTGGCCGACGGCGTTACTCAAATTTCCGGTTTCCTCCCCGGAGAAGACAATCTGGCTACGGTGCGCATATTCGAACAAATGGGCGTGACCATCGAATGGTTGAATACTGAGAAAACACGCCTGAACATCCATGGAACAGGACTGCACGGACTGAAGCCGCCATCCGGCGTGCTGGATGCAGGCAATTCCGGCACCTGCGCACGCCTGATACTGGGCATTCTGGCCGGGCAATCCTTTGCCTGCGAATTGACCGGCGATGCATCGCTACGCACCCGACCCATGCAGCGCGTCGTCGATCCCGTACGGCGTATGGGCGCCGACGTGCATGGCAAGGGTGACGACAATCTGCTGCCGTTATCTATCCATGGTGGCCATCTGAAAGGCATCCACCATGTTTCCCGCGTTGCCAGCGCCCAGGTCAAGTCCTGCGTGCTGCTGGCGGGACTGTATGCCCAAGACAAAACCCGTATCTTCGAGCCCAGGCCCTCACGCGATCATACCGAGCGCATGTTGCCGCTGTTCGGGCAACCGGTTCACATATCGGGTGACGGAAGTATCCGCCTCGCACCGACGGGCCTGCTCACCGCACCTGGAGACATTGTTCAAATCCCGGCGGATCCTTCATCCGCTGCATTCTTCAGCGTGGCGGCGAGCCTTGTTGAAGGTTCAAGCATCAACATCAAGGGCATTGGCATCAATCCGCGCCGCGATGGCTGGCGGCGGATTCTTGGTGGCATGGATGCCGCCATATCCCGGAACAAGGAACGATGCGTGGGTGAAGAACCGGTCGCGGACATGGCCGTGCGCTACAGCGCCATGAACGGAATCCGCGTAAACCCGGATGACATTCCCGATGCCATTGATGAATTTCCCGTCCTTTTCGCTGCCGCAGCGCTATCTGGAGGAGAATTTATTCTTGAAGGTGCGCATGAATTGCGCGTCAAGGAATCCGACCGTATCACCACCATGGCTCAAGCCCTTACCATCTGCGGCGCCGACATCCGGGAGCATGCGAGCGGCGTGCGCATTCGCGGGTGCGGAAGGCTTAAAGGCGGAGTCACCATTGACGCTCGCGGCGATCACCGTATCGCCATGGCGATGGCGGTAGCCGCGCAGCGCGCCACGGGCGATATTACCATTCGACATGCCGCCGCCATAGCCACCAGTTTTCCGGATTTCGTACCACTGGCACAAGCCATGGGCATGAATGTACGGTGGGCATAGCGTTAAACCCAGAGCCTCTTGCAAAACTCTGGGTGGATGAGCGGCAATCCCACTTTGAGACCATTTTCGGGATTGAATGAGCTGCATGGTGGTTCCATGGAGCGAAATTCAAGCTCGGAAATGAGCCGAAGTGGGGAAGCCGATCGCCGCCCATGAGTTTTGCAAGAGGCTCCCCATGTTATTTATTTACAGCTCCTTAGGCTGTTTGGTATCTTTAGCGAGCCGCATACTACGCGGCAGATTTGCCGCTTCTGAAATATCCATCCATGACAGCACTCCGGCAATATCACCGGGGTTGTTATCGGTAGCGTTATTGTCCATAACCAGCGCGATATGGGAACGTTCGTTACGCAATTGTGCAAACACATCAAAGACCATCATGCTTTCACTAACCCGACTGAAGCACGGCTCGGCGAGCTGTTGTAGCGGCGTGTTAGGATCACTGTCCTGCAACACGTTCATGAAGGTTTCCGATGAAATCACAGCATGAACCCGCTCCTGATCAGCCAGAATGACGTGGGGATAACGGCGGATCCTTGCGCTCCGCTCGGGAAGGTCGGCAACCTTCGCGTCAACATCAAGGATGATGTACGGCGACTGCACGATATCCAGCGCCTTGTGCATCAAATATAAATGGTTTTGCAATGAAGCAGGAACATGATGCCCTCGTCGGGTGAGTTTAAGGGTATATATGCTTTCGACCAACAGATGCCGCCGAATCGCGTAGGCCAGAGAAACGGCAACAATCAGTGGAATCACCACATTGTAATCGTGCGTCATCTCAAGCGTCATGACGACGGCGGTCACAGCAGCGCCCGTGCTGGCACCAATCATACACGCCATACCGATGACCGCACTATCCACCGGACTCGCCGCGAGAGCCGGATATAGATGATTACCGGCAAGCGCAAGGCCGGCGCCAAGCGTAGCCCCCATGAACAGTCCGGGCGAGAAAACGCCGCCGGAAGCACCAGAGCCCAAGGTCAGAGAAACCGCTAATAACTTGACTGCTGCCAATAAAAACAAAACCCAGACATCATTCAGCCTGCCATCCAGAATATCCTGAATCGTAGCATAACCGACACCCTGGATATAATAATGCCCGAGCGTTCGCATCATCAGGTACATCGTGATGCCAACCAGTAGCATGCCCAGTGCATGGCGGATATAGTAATTGTCGGACAAGCGCTCGAACCAATCCTCAAACAGGTAGATAGAGCGCGTGTAGGCCACAGCCATCACGCCGATAATCAGACCGAGGAGCGCATAGCCCAGGAAGTTGAGCGCAGACAAGTGAGTTGGTATTTCGAGCGTAAGCGGCGGGATGATGAACGAAGCGGCATCTCCGAAGTACAGGAAACCGATATAGCTGGCCGTCGCGGTTGCGATCATGACGGGCACCAGCGTGCGAGCGCTGATTTCCACCATCATGATTTCAACAGCGAACAAAACGCCACCGATAGGTGTGTTAAAGGTGGCGGCAATACCACTGCCGGCACCAGCCGCAATCAACGTATTACGTTGCCATAACGGGAGGTGCATCCATTGTGCCATGACCGAGCCAAACGTCGCACCGATTTGTATAATCGGACCTTCGCGACCGACTGAACCGCCTGATCCGATGGAAAGCGATGAGGCTAGCGTCTTGATAAGAGCCACTTTGGGCCGAATGAAACCCCTATTAAAATTGATGGCATCTATCACTTCAGGTACGCCATGCCCCTTGGCCTCTGGCGCAAACGTTTTGACCAGATACGCCACCACCATCGCCCCGACGACCGGTACCGCTATGACGGCAACACCCCAACTGCTCTCCGCTGTATGGAGCAAGGTGTTGTAATCAAAGTCCCAGCGACCAAAGAACAGTAAATTGTGGAACAGGGAAATGAGCAAGCGGAAGGCAATCGCGCCCAGACCGGCAATAATCCCCACCGACAGGGCGTAGGCAATCATTGGCATGATAACACTTCCATAACAGGTTTCCGATCATCGATATATAGCATCATTAAATTCTCAGTGGGCCAACCTGCCGGTCGACCATATCGTTATTTTCCGTACCCTGTTCGATCCGGATAACAGGGCCAAGTACTGTGCTTTTCAATGCTCAACGGGTATGAACAAACACCGGACCGACAACGGGTAACGGCCGGTACACCCCGGATAGGCTCAGAAGACCACAGGGGGATCGGCATGGAGGTTACCAATAGCGCGGCGACAGTAACACTAGGCAGGGTACGCCGCAAGGCTGGCCGGGCTGCGGATCATGGCGATATTTATGTTCTGGTCTGACCTAAAAAACATCCGCTGCACTCTGGGAATGGCTCAGCGAATAAGGATAGATCGCGCACAGCCGCGATCTATTGTAGTGGTTGGGTAAACTGTCGAACAGCGTCCAAAATTGACCCCCCTAATACGGGCCAAATCAGGCCCGATTTTCGAACCTCCAACTCTTATTTCCAGTCTCGATAATATCGCAGTGATGGGTCATGCGATCGAGCATAGCTGTGGCCATTTTGGCGTCGCCGAATACCTGTGACCACT
>CAZDWG010000154.1:0-4102 GCA_964509005.1 uncultured Zetaproteobacteria bacterium | reverse complement strand
CTTCATGAATGCCGGGTTGGGATTGGACAGGTCGTGCTGAAACTCGGAAAAGCTATTGTAACGTTTTTCCGGGTTCGGGTGGACGGATTTTCTGATGGCGCCATCCATCCAGAGCGGTACGCCGGAGTTGTATTCGCGTACCGATGTGTAGTCGTAATGCTTACGCGCTTTTGCCTCTTCCATTTCTCCATACGGAAAATGACCGCCGCCAAGCATCTCGTAAATCGTTACGCCCAGTGAATACATATCGCTTTGAGGCGTGCCCTCGAAACCGTCAAATAGTTCGGGAGCAATGTAGTTGGCCGTACCCTGGACATGGTGCTGTTTGACAGGCGTGTAGACCTCTTTCAAACCAGCCACCTGGGTGGAACCGAAATCGATGATTTTGACCGCGCCGTGTTTATCAATCATGATATTTTCGGGTTTGATGTCCTGGTGTACCATTTCACGGCGATGAAAAGCCCTCAATCCTTTGATTATCTGACCGACAATATCGCGGACCTGTTTCAGGTCGGGGTTCGGGTTATCCAGCACCCACTGCGCCAGTGAGCGGCCTTCAAGGAATTCCGTTACATAGTAGAGACAACTGCGTTTACGTTTAAGCTGATGCACCTTGAACACATACGGACTGTCAATACGCCTGCCGACCCATACTTCGTGCAGAAAGCGGTCGATATAAGCCGGATCATCCTCAAAGTTTACCGATGGCGTTTTGATGACGAATGTTTCACCACTGTCGATATCTTCGGCCAGATAAACCTGAATCGTTTTGCTGGCATGTAACTCTCTGACAATCCGATAGCCGTCCAGTTCCCTTCCCGCCTCCAGCGGCGGCGGGAAGGGTAGCGTGGTCAGCGTCCGGTAATACTCGTTCTCATCCTGGTTGGGCAGTTTCCGAATGCGGATGATCTGGCAGCTTACATTATCATTGCTTCCCGCTTCGATGGCCGCATCCGTGATGGATGTGGCCGCGGCCTCCGCTTCATTGGTCGCGAGAGCCAATGTCATGAGCTGCTTCCCGTTCATGAATTCATGAACGCCATCGCTGGTCAGGACAAACCGGTCTCCGACTTCAACTGCCAGGCTGGCGTAATCAAAATGCACTTCATGTTCGCCGCCCATGGCGCGCGCGAGGTAGGTTTTATTGCGATCAACTACCAGGCGGTGATCTTTGGTCAGACAACGGATTTGGCCGTTTCTGATCAGGTAGATACGCGAATCGCCGACGTGGAACAGGTACGCCGTCGTGGATTTCAGGATCAGTACGGCCAGCGTGGAGGCAAGGCTTAGTTCCGAGGCATAGCGGCGTTGTCCCTGACTGTACAGCCACGAATTCAGTGAACGAATAATACGTTCACCAGCCGTTTTCACGCTCCACGACATCGGCGTGCTGAGATAATCAGCGATAAAGGCTTGCACACAATATTCGCTTGCTTCGCGGCCAGCCTCACTGGAGCCGACGCCATCGGCCATGACCGCGACCACACCCTTGTGCGTCAGTTCCATGCCTTCAGGCATACGAATGCCGCAGCAATCTTCGTTTTTCTCTTTCATCCCGGCCTTTGAGCATTGCCCCGCTTCAACGATCAATGGACGACTCAATGTAGTTCAATCTTTTCGATGCTGCCATCATCATTCTCCTCGTACATAAAGCCCCCTGGCTCCTCAAGGACGAATAGCACAATCAGAAACACAACCGATGCGGTACAGGCAATGGCGATAAAGAAGGTCTGAGACGATACAAACGACAGCACGGTTAGAAACACGACACCGCCGACGTTACCAAAAGCGCCCACCATGCCTGCAACCTGACCGGTCAGACGGCGCTTCACCAGCGGCACGACGGCGTAAACCGCGCCGTTGCCTGCATTCACAAACAGCGACGCCATGGTTATGGCTCCGCCCGCCGCCGGGATCGACCAGCTTGCATCAATCTGCCCCATCAGAAAATAGCCCGCGGCAAGGCCCGCAAGCAGAAAGACCAGTGATTTCTTGCGGCCAAATTTATCGCTGAAGATGCCGCCAACGGGACGCATAATCAAATTAAGACCCGCGAAAATGGAGGCGACCAGTGCGGCCTGAGTCATGGACAGATCGGCGCTCTTTCTGAATACATCAAAGAAGAACAGAGGCAGCATGGAGATGACCGCCAGCTCCGAACCAAATGTGACCATGTATGCTAGGTCCAGCGCGGCGACCTGTTTGAATTTGTAACGATGGATTTCCGGCACCGGCTTGGCCTCAGTGGTAAATAAGCCTTTGTTGATGCGGTAGATTTGCAATACCTGATAGGCGTACATCATCAGCAAAGCCAGATAGATGATGGACGTTTCAAGGGTTGAGAAGATGCGCAGGTTGGCCGGGCCGATCTTCCATGCCAGCACGCCCAGCGCCAAATACAGCGGCGCTGTCATCAGGCCGTACAAATAGCAGTCCCCCTTGCTGCTCACCTCCATGGCGCCGAGGTTTTTGGGCCGGAAATAGGTGGTTCCCTTCGGATTGTTGCTGACCGAGAAATAAAATATCAATGAAAATACCAGCGCCAGCACGCCCGTGCTGGCCACCGCCCAGCGCCAGCCGTTATCGCCGCCGATCCACAGGGCAATCGTCGGCAGCGCCATCGCCGCCGCCGCGGAACCGAAATTACCCCAGCCACCGTAAATCCCTTCCGCAGTCCCCACCTGCTTGGCCGGGAACCATTCGGATACCAAACGAATGCCAATCACAAAGCCCGCGCCAACAAACCCGAGCAGGAAACGATACATAGCCAGTGCCTCAAAACTTTCGGCGAAGGCGAAGAGAAAACATAGCGTACCGGCGGCGGCGAGAAGAACGGAGAAGGTGATTTTCGGGCCATATTTATCGACCAGCATACCGATCATGATGCGGGCCGGTATCGTTAACGCCACATTGAGAATCAGCAACAGCTTCACTTGCTGATCGGAGAGACCGAAGGTTTCGCGTATGGATGCCATCAGCGGCGCGAAGTTAAACCAGACCACGAAGCTGATGAAAAACGCCAGCCACGACATGTGCAGAATTTTCATTTTACCTGTCAATGAGAAAAAATGGATCTTGCTTCGATCCACGCCTGTTGCGGACATGTTGACTTGCTCCCTGGATGCCAGTGCTCCGCCTGCAACAAAACTTTCGCTGAAACGCAGGGTTTGTCGCGGGCAGAGCAGCGGGTGAACGATTTGTAAAATTTATATGGTTTCAGCAAGGCACCGGCCAACGCGGAATGTGTTGGAAAAACGGCATAAACCGTACGGGGGATGTCTTATGATGCCCGTATTGCAGGCATTGGCGATTAAATTATATGCATAATAGTCCGTGGCTATTTTGCTTTCCCGTGTAAAATCAACAAGGCTTCAGGTGGCATCAAGGTTGCTGTTCATATCAGTAACAAATATTACAAATATCCCCCACGAGGCAGACATGAGCGATAAGAAGAAACTGGTGATGATCGGTAACGGCATGGCGGGCATGCGCGCCATTGAGGAAATCCTTCAATCCAATCCTGACATGTACGACATCACCATATTCGGCGCCGAGAGGTATCCCAACTACAACCGCATCATGCTCTCGCCCGTATTGGCTGGTGACACCACCATTGACGATATCATCCTCAACGATGAACAGTGGTATGCCGACAACGGCATCACCCTGCACCTCGGCACGCGCATCAGGGAGATCCAGCGTGGTTACAATAAGGTCATCGCCGGGGACGGTGCTGAAACCAGGTATAACAATCTGATTATCGCCACCGGTTCCAACCCGTTCATCGTGCCGATTCCGGGGCATGACAAGGAAGGGGTGATGGCCTTCCGCGATATTGACGATTGCGATGCCATGTTCGAGGCCGCCAAAACGTACAGGAAGGCAGCGGTGATCGGTGGTGGCTTGCTGGGGCTGGAAGCGGCCAAAGGGTTATTGCATCTGGGCATGGACGTGACGGTCATTCACGATCAGGCCACGTTGATGAATATGCAGCTGGATAATATTGCCGGTGAAATGCTGCGGGTGGATCTGGAAAAACAGGGTATAAAATTCAAGGTTTCGACCCTGACCACCGAGGTTGTCGGCGAAGACCGCGTCACCG
>CAZDWG010000153.1:0-4110 GCA_964509005.1 uncultured Zetaproteobacteria bacterium | reverse complement strand
CGTTCAGGATTTTTCTTCGTGGTTCTCTTTCGCCGAATCCTCATTTTGCAGGCCCGAGCGGAGCCCCTTCACGAAGCGTCCGAGGCCTTCACCCAGTTCCGGCAGGCGTTTAGCCCCAAACAGTACCAACACAATCAACAAAATGACGAGTAATTCCCAAATTCCCATGCCGAACATAATGGCCTCCTGGCTTTATAATACCTAGATCCTGCAAGTGTTTGTGCGTGCAGGGTGTAAGATATTGATTTATATGGCGTATTGAAAAAATACGTAGTCACCTTATTGGCGATGAGTATTTTTTTCAATAGTCCAGATGAAGCAAGAGCTTGCGCTATGTATGTGCAAACACTTGCAGGATCTAGGTAATACAAGACACGGGTTTGCGCATCCATTCGCGGGTGCTTTGATGACTTCGTAAGAAGTCATCACGTGCATATGAAGTCTGACGCAAGACAACAAAAATAGCCACCGTTCAGGCATTCACGCCTTGTGATGCATCATGGTCCGTGGCGGCTTGCAGTTCAAGGGGGTCGTTGCACTCAGGGCAATCATGCCATTGTGGTAAATCGGCATTCTTGTCCAGTTTGATACAAATATCATGGTCGCAGGCAGGGCACGATCCGCTCGCGTCAATGCCTTCTTCGGCTGTCTTCCAGCGCCTTTTGGCGGCGATATAACCCCCTATCAGGAAGCTAGGTACCAATACGATATGCGCGATAGGAATGAATACACAGATCGCCGCGATCGACCAGAATATAAGTAATGTTTTGAGCGCGCGCATTTTCTGTTCATGTATGGAAAAGGCCGTTACACGCATGTCAGCGGGGTTTATTTTGCCACCTTTCTGGCTCTTGAATTTAATCTTGTGCGTAATTTTTTCTGACATATCCATTCCTTTCCGCGCGTGGCTATTCTAGTCTGAATTATTCATGAATAATCCAGGCTAGGAATCATTCTTTATATCGGCATCCGACACCATAACCAGCGGTCTTGCGTGCCGGGCCAGTACAGCAGGCAGCGAAATGCCAGGCAGAGGCTCAAGCGCATGCTCAGGGCATATGACGATACAATACTGGCATCCTATGCAGGCATCGGGTCGGAATTCAAGCACCTTGTTATTTCCGAACTCCCTGATATCAAGCGCCTTTGTGGGACATCGCTCGATGCACTGATTGCAGGCGGTGCAACGGGCATCGGCCTGAATCGCACCCAGGGGCAGTGTTGGCATGTGCGGAATGGGGGTGAAATTAACTTGCAGATGGGGCAGGGCGCGTAAGAAAAGCCGCAGGCGGACGGGTAACCCGGAGGACGAAGCGGTTTCCTGGTGTGTTTCCTGCCGGACCGCTTGACCGGCTGCATGCCCGATTTGTACCGCAGCCATGGCCGCGCTCTGTGTGATGGAAGGGATGAGTTTACGGAAGAACGCGCGGCGCTCCGGCTCCGCTACGGGGGATAGTTTTTCGGCCACATACACTTTTTCCCGCCAGGACACGGTCAGGCGAACACCCAGCGCATGGTTCAGCGTGGCATAATCCTTTTCGGTTTGCCGCATGATCTTCGCGCCGTGGCGGACGGGGCATGAATCGCATTGCCGAATGCCCCCCAGATGCAGGGTGCGTACGCCCTCGGCTGCCATGCAGGCTAGCAGCATAGGATCCCACACGGCGTGGCAGGATACTGTCAGACCGGGCTGCGTCTCGGGCACAGCGTTGCTGCATGCGACATTGATTTCAGTTTGTCCTTGCATGACCAGTTCACGAGCTTCTCGCAGCAGTTCGGTGGGTTGTACTGCTTCATGTTCGATAGCATCCGTTGGGCAGACGCGAACGCAGGCCATGCAGCCCGTGCAGGCCGATGTATTCAGTTCCGGTATGCTTTTTGCGTTCAGGCTTATGGCCTCCGCCGGGCAGATGTGTTGACAGCGGGTGCATACCTCGTCTCCGGGCTTGTTAAGACATTTATTTTTGTTAAGGTGCGGCGGCATTATGGTCATGCGGAGAAGCATGCCATGCAGCGCCTCGAAATGACAACGGATGAAACAAATGATTTGGCAGGAGGCTTCCCATTGGAAGACAAGAAACGGAGAGACTTCCTTTATACAATAGCTAGCGGCATGGGCGTCGCGGGCGCCGCGGTTACCGTCGTCCCGTTTGTCCGCGCGTTGCAACCAGCGGCGGATACCCTGGCTGCCTCAACCACGACATTTGATTTTTCCATCCTTAGGCCCGGCGAGATAAAGGTGATCCCCTGGCGTGGCCAGCCCGTTTTCGTATTGTATCGGACGCCAGAGATGCTGAAGGATATTTATGGACATAACGATTTGCTCGCCGATCCGATGTCGCACGCGATTCCCGAGGTGCAGCAGTCCTGGATGAAAACGAAGGCACAACGCATCGCCCGCGCCATCAAGCCTAAATATCTGGTGATTAGCGCCGTATGCACCCATTTGGGATGCGTGCCGGGATTCGAGCCGACTCCAGGGCAGAAGGCATGGGGCGATATTGTGCCTCCGGATTGGCCGGGAGGCTTTCATTGCCCCTGCCATGGTTCCAACTACGATCTTTCGGGCCGCGTATTCAAGGATGTCCCGGCCCCCTATAACTTGCATGCACTACCCTATAAATATATCAATGAGACAACCGTCCTGATCGGTTAAGGAGCTGTAAATAAATACCATGGCCGTTTATACGCCTGAATATGTGTCAGATTGTCGTGATGCGATTGAACAAAATATGAGATGTAGTTGTCTCTACATCTCATATTTTGTGATTGAGCAGCGCGTCAAGATGGTGCATAGGCTGGATGGAGAAATGGCCATGGTATTTATTTACAGTGCCTAAAGAGCTTGGTGACAATGACTTTTATATGCTTTTTCCGCTGGCCTTTCAAGGGAGCTGAACATGATTGAAAAAATCCTGGATTCGCGCGTCGCGGGATGGGTGGATGACCGCACGCATCTGGTGCGCTACATCCGTTTTCATCTCATTGATTATCCCACGCCGAAAAACCTGAATTACATGTATGCATTCGGCTCCATTGCCCTGATTATTCTTGTTATCCAGATTTTGACCGGCGTGTTTCTGGCCATGGATTACAAACCCTCCGCCATTCCTAGCGGAAACGGCTACTCCGTGGCCTTTGATTCCATCGCACGCATTATGCGTGACGTCGATTATGGGTGGCTCATCCGCTATATGCATGCCGTTGGGGCATCGTTTTTCTTTTTCGTTATTTATCTGCACATGGCGCGGAGCATGTACTACGGATCCTACAAGAAACCGCGTGAGTTTCTGTGGATTATGGGGGTTGGCATTCTACTGTTCATGCAGGCCATCGTGTTCTTCGGCTATCTGCTGCCTTGGGGGCAAACATCGTTTTGGGGCGCCACGGTGATTACCAATATCCTGGGGGCGATACCCGTTATCGGCAACTGGATGCTGCATTTGGTGCGCGGTGGATTTTCGGTGGGCGATCCTACATTGAACCGGTTTTACGCCCTGCACTTTCTTTTTCCCATACTGTTGGGTGTCGTAGTGCTCTGGCATGTGATGTCTTTGCATGTGGTGCATTCCAACAATCCCACCGGGGTGGAGGCGAGGGGGAAAAACACCATTCCCTTTCATCCGTATTACACCGTGAAGGACTTTTTTGGTATTGGCGTTTTCCTGATTATCTATTGCTGGTTTGTATTTTATCACCCGACGGGGTTCGGGTTCATTATAGAGACGAACAATTTCAATCCGGCCAACCCCATGCGCACGCCGCCGGATATTTCACCTGTGTGGTATCTCACACCATGGTATGAAATTCTGCGTGCCGTACCGGAGAAGGGTTTAGGAATCACCGGCATGGGTCTGGCCTACGTCTGTCTGTTTGCGATGCCTTGGCTGGATCGCTCAAAGGTGCGATCGGCGCGATACCGACCGGTTTACCGGACGCTGCTGTTGATATTCTTTATCAATATTCTGGTGCTGGGCTATTGTGGTCATGCGGAGGCGACATCGGCGATGCTAACGACCGGGCGCGTGTCAGCGGCTATCTACTTTTCTTTCTTCCTGATGCTCCCCTTTATCCACAAATTCGAGAGAACGAAGCCCTTGCCGGAGGATG
>CAZDWG010000152.1:0-4110 GCA_964509005.1 uncultured Zetaproteobacteria bacterium | reverse complement strand
ATATGACCGCCGGATGACTCGCTGTGGCACGATTTGTGGGTAAAGGGCAGGGCTAACCCTCGGTTTTGCTGCTATTTTCATTTTCATTGTTAGCACCTCGGGGCTGGGGCTGGGTCTGTTGCTGATTCTGTTCCGCCGGTTTGCGCGGCGGTCGACGCCGACGCCGACGCCGACGCACGCCTCCATTGCCGCCGTTCTCCCTGGTTCCCTGCGAGCTCGTGGTCGCGGCACTCTTTTCTTGGTGTTCCGGCGTGACACTCGCCCCTGTTTCCCTGGTTTGCTTCTGGTCCTCGCCGGGTGTGGCGCCCTTCGGACGCCTTCCGCCGCCGCGGCTGCCCCGCCGCCGCTGGGTGCTCCGTTGTCGCACATTGCGCGCAGCCGCCTCCTCTTCCTCTTTCCTGCGGCGTTCTTCCTCTTCCTGTTGCTTCCTCCTGGCGGCACCCCCGAACAGTACATCGCCCAGTTTATTCAGCAGGCCTTTTTTCTTTTTATCAGTAACTTTCGTTTTTGTTTCCGTTTCCTTCTCAGCGTCCGGAATACCGACGATGGGCGTTGTCGGCTTGAGCTTACGCCCTGTTCGCGCAGGTTTTTTGCCCTTAAGCGTATCCTCGAGCACTTCAATGCGTTGCTGGCTTTCATCCATCCAGTGGCGCTCAATCCGGTAATGTGGAATTTCAATATCTGGGCGAATCTGTAAATTGATTTGTATGGTGTAATTTTCTTCAATACGGGCAATATACTGGCGCTTGTTATTCATCAAATATTCGCCGGTTTCCTTCGGCACCTGCACCAGCAATGTCGGTTTTTTTCCGGCTTCAGCGTGGTCTTCCATGCGCGTCAGCATCTGCAAGGCCATGGATTCCACGATCCTTACTCTACCCCGTCCCATACATCGAGGGCAGGTTTCCGTTGTGGATTCGCGGATTGACGGACGCAATCGCTGTCGCGACATTTCCAGCAGTCCAAAGCGGGAAATACGTGCAAACTGTATGCGGGCCTTGTCGGGCTTGCAGGAGGCTCGCAACTCCTCTTCGACCTGCTGGCCATGCTTTCGGCTGGACATGTCGATAAAATCAATGACGATCAAGCCACCAATATCTCGAATACGAAGTTGCCGGGCAATCTCGCGGGCCGCTTCCATATTGGTATCAAGGGCTGTGTCATCAATGTGTTTTTTTCCCGTGGAGCGGGAAGAATTGACATCAATGGATGTCAGGGCTTCGGTAGGGTCAAATACAATGGATCCGCCGGAGGGTAGACGGATTGCCCGATCATGAATTTCCTCGCATTGATCTTCGACACCGTAATGCCGGAACAGCGGTTTTTTTCCACGGTAAAGTTTGACCAGCTTTTCCTTGCCGGGCAGCACGGCATGTACGAATTGTTTGGTGCGCTGATAGATATCATGCTGATCTACCCAGATTTCCTGAATGTCGTCGGTGAAATGGTCGCGGATAGCGCGCGTGGCCAGATCACCTTCCAGATAGATCAGTGAGGGCGAAGGAGCGTTTTCACTTTTGATACGAATCTCGTCCCAGAGCCGTTGCAGGTAAGAGAAATCGCGTTGCAGCGCCTCCAGTTTCTGGTCCTTGCCCGCCGTACGCACGATCAGCCCCATATCTTCGGGAACATTCAACTGTGCCAGAATAGCCTTGATAGCGCGGCGGTCTTCTTCTTTCAGCTTGCGTGAAATTCCTACGCGTGAGGTGTTCGGGCTGAGGACCAGGTAGCGTCCGGCCAGCGATATATAGGTGGTGAGCGCCGCGCCCTTGTTGCCCCTCTCTTCCTTGACGACCTGCACCAAAACGGATTGTTTAGGCGCCAGAACATCCTGGATATTGATCTTTCGCACGTCGGCGCTTTTGTCAGCCCCTTCTTTCCAGTAATCCTGGTGAATGTCGTGCAGAGGGAGAAAGCCTTGGCGGCCAGCTCCATATTCCACAAAGGCCGCCTGGAGACTGGCCTCCACCTTACTGATCGTTCCCTTGTATATATTGCTCTTGGTCTGGACCTTATGCGCGGATTCAATGTCCAGTTCTTGAAGATATTGATCATCAATGATGCTAACCCGGCTTTGTTCCGGGTGTACGGCATTGATGAGCATGAGCTTTTTTTTCATGCTACATCCTTACGCCGTCTGAAGAATCTACTTAGACAACCTGTTCACGACCACACAAGTGGCGTGTATTTCCTTCTCTTTCAACTCTCTGCATCCGTCAGGAATCTTTTCATCTCTTATCCTGATCGGATATAAACCTTCAGACGGTCTCGTTTTATTTGCAGGCTCAACGCGAGGCAGATGTACGGTGAGACTTCCGCCATGGCTCATTTTGCGTGAACCACACTGCTGAATCTCGGGACGAATATTCGCCGTAGTCTGTACTTCTCCTGCCCGTTAGCTTAACGCGGCTCGCGGCTCAATATCGCGGTCACATGATACTTGCGCCAACTTTACGATCATTCACGTTAATAAAGGCTACAATGGATATGCGCCCATGGGCAAACGCGGAACTATTGCTAGCCATGGAAGCTAATGTAAAAGGAGGGGTCTTGGCAAGAGGAAAGGGTGATGGCAGCCGTATTGTTGTGGATGCAGAGGAGGCGGAGGGCCGCCTGGACCGGATACTGTTGCGCCGAAGAGGGGCATCGTTCAGACCCCTGATTATGCGTCTGATCCGGCGCGGTAACGTGCGCGTCAATGGTAAACGCGCCAAACCCGACACCCGTCTGCTCCAGGGTGATGAAATATTTTTGCCGGCCAGTTTACGTCAAGCTACCATAGCAGAAGGCGCCGGACAGCGCTCAAAGCTTCCGGGTATGCCTGCCGCCATGCGGGGTATCACTGTTTTGTTTGAGGATGCGGATATTCTGGTGATCGACAAGCCCGCAGGAGTCGTGGTGCATGGCGGAAGCGGCCATGACGCAGGTGTGATCGAGTATCTGCGTGACTCCATGCAATTGCCGGAATTGCGCCTGGCACACCGGCTGGACCGGGACACCAGCGGATGCCTGCTGATGGCTAAACGGCTATCCGTATTACGTGCACTGGCTGCGGCATTTAGGGAGCGTCGCGCACATAAAACCTATCTGGCATGGGTGGCTGGCCACCCATACCCGCATGCGGGCCGTATGCAATCCACTCTGGCCAAAGGCGTATTACGGGGTGGCGAACGTATGGTGATTCAGAGAAGGGAGGGGAAAGAGGCCGCAACCGATTATCAGGTAAGTCTGCTTGCGGAATACCATGGCTGGCTGTTTGCGCTGCTGGCATTATTTCCGGAGAGCGGGCGCACCCATCAACTGCGGGTGCAGTTACAGGCGGAAGGACACGCCATCCTTGGTGACGGAAAATACGGATTACGCGAGGATAATGAGCATTACCGCGGTATGGGTGCCAGGGGCATGGCATTGCATGCATGGCGGTTGCGGTTTGAGCATCCGGTGCGACAGCGGATGATCGAGGTGCGCGCACCATGGCCTGCCAGGTGGAAGAATATTTCTTGCGTCAAAAATACTGAACATCGGGGAGACTGATGCCTGTTTGCGTCATGAGTTGGAACAGCAGGATCACCAATAGCAACAGTGAAAGCCCCATGACCACAAAGGATGCAAGAATAATCAACAGTGCTGATCCGCCACCAATCCTGGCATGTGAGACCAGTCCTTGCCAGTTCAGATACAGGCTCCACATGGTGGTGATAACGCCCGCGAATGGAATGATTGAAAATATGGAGGGGGCCGCGCCATAGGCGCAGATCTGGAAGGCATCGACAGTCGTTAACGATGACTTGCAGAATGTGCGAGCGGCCCAGCTCAGATACCATGCCCATGACCATGTTCCCACGATGCCAAACAATAAAAATGCGGGGAGGATAAAGACGATGGTGATAATGCCGGAGAAAATGCTGATGGCGAGTGCCGGAATAAGCAGATAAATCACAAGCAGGATCATGGAGTCCTTATAATTCAGTGCGGTTGGCATGCCTTCAAAGAACGGGGTGGGTGAAGTCATGGTTGCCTTGAACGATGGCAGAAGGGTTTCACCGATACGTTCACTGGAAAAATAAGATTGTCCGTTTTTCATGGCTCCTCCTGACGCTGCCCTAGGGC
>CAZDWG010000151.1:0-4116 GCA_964509005.1 uncultured Zetaproteobacteria bacterium | reverse complement strand
TACAAAAATAAACTGACTGAAACTCAGTAAAACGGCCTAGCCGAATATTTACCAAAAGAATGACCATGGTGTTTGGCTTAGTCGAACATTGATCAAAGATCAGTATGCAGATTTAGGGCATAGGTTTCTGCAAGAGCTGAAACGGATACCACAACCCCATACGGCCAGTGATGCATCGCTGCGTTCCATGGCGACTTCATTGCTGGCTCTATTTGAACGCTTTTTATCCCAAGTGCCAGCCGCGACCAATATCAATCACCCCGATGTATCCCTGTTTGATCATCTGCGTATTACCGCTGCGATTGCCGAAGGATTATACCGTCACCACGAAGCACGCGGAGAATTGGATGTGGCCGATGCCATTAAACGGAAAGATCAGGCGAAGTGGCGATTGGTTTGCGGTGACTTTTCCGGCATTCAATCGTTTATTTACCGCATTACATCCAAAGGTGCAGCCAAGGCACTGCGTGGACGCTCCTTGTATATTCAACTGCTGTGCGACGCGGTATCTGAACATCTGATGACACAGCTTGGATTATATCCAACTGCACGTATCTACTCATCAGGCGGTAAATTTTATCTGCTGATCGCCGATTGTCTTGAATCACAGTTGCGAAAGGAAGTTGATGCAGTGAATGACTGGTTGCTGGGGCAATTCGGCGGCGATGTATTTCTCGGTATCGGCATTGCAAAAGTCAGCGGTGAGGACTTTGCCGGTGGCGGCATGTCCGCCAAATGGAAAGAAGCCAACGATGATTTGATGAAAAATCGCAATCAGCGGTTTTCCGCGCAAATGGTTGAATAGTTTTTTACACCACAATCGTCTTTGGATAAAGGAGATCATTGTAGCGTGTGTGGTCGGGATGATCAGCATGCACAATTGACAAATGGCAGATGTTCACAGTGCCACATGCTCGAACGTCTCGGTCAAGAGCTGGCTGATGCACAATACTTCTTCTGGGTTGGCGGTGATGATCGAAAGCTCGTTGCGGATGTGTTGAGCAGAGAAAAGCGGATAGTTTTTCCAGAACCGTTGAATATGGATATGTACCTGCTTGAAGAGGAACCAGTGTTTACCAAAGGGCTGGCCCTGCATCACTCGCGGCTGGAGCGTTTAAACAGTCCCGACTGTATGAATGAAAATTGGCATGGTTATGCCTGTAGTTACCGCTGGCTGGCAAAATGGGATCGGGAAAAGCGATCAGCCGGTTGGGACTTTGAACAGTTTGCCACGGAAGCAACAGGCATTCAGCGCATCGGCGTATTGCGCATGGATGTGGATAATCTGGGGCAGTTGTTTATCCGTGGTTTCCAATGGGCCAAAGACAAACAGATGGGCTCGCTCTCCCGCGTGGCCACGCTGTCGCGTCAGCTAAACCTGTTTTTCTCTGGCTATCTGATGCAACTGCTCAAGGATGAACCACAGGTACAGGTGATTTATGCCGGTGGTGATGACCTGTTTTTGATTGGTTCATGGGATGCCTTGCCGGGTGTGGCTCGGGCTATTGAGCAGGCATTCAAACGCTTTACGGCACACAATCCCGATTTCACCATTTCGGCTGGCATCACCATGGTGCGCGGTAAATACCCGATTGCCCGAGCTGCGGAAATGGCAGGTGATGCGGAAAGCTCCGCCAAAGCGTTGGAACGCAAAGTCGCAGGTAAACGCATCGAAAAATCGGCGCTGTGCATGATGGATACGGTGGTTGGCTGGGAAGATTATGTGGCAGTGGAAAATCTGCGCGATCTACTGGCAACAGCATCGGAATCCAACCATGCCATCATCAACAGGATGCGACAGGTCGTGCAGGCGCAGCAGGAATTCACGCTACGGCAAAAACAATCGGGCATGGATGAACAAACAATCCGTGAACTCGCTCAGTGGCAGAAGTGGCGCTGGCAACTGGTCTATAATCTGCACCGTCTGGCCGGGCGAAAACCTGATTTGAAAGAGACTATCGAAGCCATCCGGCGAGCGGTGTTGGCCAATGAACTGGGTGGGCGAACGAGTGACATAGCGGTGATGGAGTGGCTTCAACTGCCCACACGCTGGACGGAATACCTACAACGGGAGGCGAAATGAACGGTAATCAACAACAACAGCGAGGCGGACATGTGCGACCACAACAAGGTGGGCAACATAGACGGCAAGGAAACTATTCACCGGTAATCGGCCCGAAAAAAGAAGATGTTCGACAATTTATTCAAGATGATGCTGCCGCTGCGGATATGATCAAAGCATGCGAAATATTTGGAGGGGAACTAAAAAATAACGGTGTGACAACCACTCAGCTTCGCAATGCTTATGGCTCCATGAAAAAGCTGGAAATGGTCGGTTGGAGTGAGCAGACAAAAACTAAAGTGCTGTTGATTAAACCACGATTGGCCTATGCAGCAGGTAGACATAAAAAAGGCATGGTCGATTTAAGTCGCGTTATGGCTGATGCCATTGATGCCATTCGCGATGAACAGGATTTCCAGAGGTTTTGTAACTTTTTCGAGGCGATTGTTGCCTATTTCAAAGCGGCAGGGGGGAAATAATGAGCATAGCAGCGAAACTTGAAGCCAAGATTTTTGTAGAGGGTACGATAGTATCGGAAACAGGCATGCATATCGGAGGTAACTCCATTGGCATGGCTATTGGCGGTGCTGATTCTGTAGTGGTTCGCAATCCGCTGACCAATGAGCCTTATATTCCCGGTTCTTCACTGCGGGGGAAAATGCGATCACTGCTTGAGCGTGTCAGAGGCGATGAAAAACTACATGACGAGGGCGGTTTTTCAATCGAACCAGATAATGGTACGTTCAAGGTATTAGCGGGTAAAGACCCGGCCACGGCATTGGGACAGTTTTTTGGCACATCCGCTGAAACCGGAGGAACGCCCACCCGCTTGACCGTTCGAGATTGCCCACTGACCGAGGCAAGTGCAAATGTACTGAAGAACGCCCCCAATACAGATATGCCAATGACTGAAGTGAAAACCGAGGTCTGGATTGACCGGATTACATCCGCCGCCATGCCGCGTCAAATTGAGCGCGTACCTGCTGGAGCCGCATTCACCTTCTGTTTTGTCATTGATTTGCTGGATGGCGATGATGAACAGCAGTGGATCAACCTGCTGGCTGAAGGCATGCGACTGGTCGAGGCTGATAGCCTGGGCGGTTCTGGCAGCCGTGGTTACGGACAAGTCTCTTTTGAGGTCAGTCGCGTACTGAAACGGCCTGCGGACTGGTATCGTGGCAACAGAGAAAGCGAAGAAGATTTAAACTCTCGTTTCAACCTCCATGATTGAATCCTGCTATCAACTGATCTTTCATGGTGCATTGCATGTAGATGGGCGAGGTACAGCCTTTTATGAACAGGCCGAAATATTTGTTCGCTCCGATACTTTGAGCGCAGCCATATCTGCGACCTGGCTAAAACTGTTCCCGGAAGATGCCGATAGTCTGTTTGAACAGCCGCCTTTCCTGCTTAGCTCTGCCTTTCCGTATTTTCGGGATATGCTGTTTTTCCCGCGTCCTATAGGTAGTAAGGCCGTGTCGTTGGCAGCGAATCAGTTGGCTCAGGCCAAATCACTGAAAAAGGCGCAGTGGCTGGAATCTTCTTTATGGCAGCAGGCCGTCAATGATGATCCGAACTGGCATCAGCATGGTGAGGTAAGCGATGATGGTTTGATGGTGCCGAAAGGAAAACTAATGAGGGATGCGATCTGGCACATCGAAAGCAAACCACGCATTGCTGTGGATAGAGGCAGAAACAGTGCGGCGGATAGTTTGATCTTTAACTTCTCTCGGGCGCATTATCATCCCGATGGCGGTCTGTTTTTTCTTGCGCGATTTCGCGATGAAACAAGCCGGGAACGCTTTGATGGTGCATTATCTTTGCTGGGAGATAATGGCCTGGGCTCGGATCGTAGTAATGGTCATGGGCATTTCACATTCAGAACAACGACCATGCCTGATTTGAAGATAACCCAGTCCGTCTGCCTTTCCTTGTTGAACCCGTCAGGGGCGGATATGGGCGAAGGCTGGCTGGATCACGCCGCTTATGATCTGGTTCGCCGTGGCGGATGGATTGGTGGTTCATCATGGCGCAAACAGAGTATTCGTATGTTT
>CAZDWG010000150.1:0-4120 GCA_964509005.1 uncultured Zetaproteobacteria bacterium | reverse complement strand
CTTAGCTATAAAGTCACGCCAAAACGCCTGCGGGCGTTCTCGCAGGTTAATTCCGCAATATATTCGGCTGTCGTGCCGCGCACCTCGGCAATGCATTCGGCCACATGACGCACAAAGGCGGGCTCATTGCGTTTGCCACGATGCGGAACCGGCGCCAGATAGGGCGCGTCGGTTTCAATAAGTAGCGCCTCCTCCGGTATGCGGGCAGCCACCTCGCGCAGTGTTTCATTGCGTTTGAAGGTGACATTACCGGAGAAGGAGATGGACATACCCAGCCCCAACGCCTGCCGGGCAATTTCCCATGTTGAGGAGAAGCAGTGCATGATACCGCCGCAGGCCTCAACCCCCTCCACCTCCAGAATACGCATCGTATCCGCATCGGCCTCGCGCATATGTACAATCACCGGTTTGCCCATACGTTTTGCCGCCCGGATATGGGTGCGGAACCGTGTTTCCTGAATCTCCCTGTCCACATGGTGGCGAAAGAAATCCATGCCCGTTTCACCCACCGCCACGCATTTGGGATGCGCCGCCAGTTCACACAGTTGCGGCACTGTGGGTTCAACCCTGGGTTCATGATTCGGATGCACGCCCACGCTGCAATACACATTCGCCTTTTCTTCCGCCAGCGCAAACAAACGCGGCGCATTCTCCAGATCGACAGCTACCGCCACCAGCCATCGCCCGCCTGCCGCGCTGTAGCGTTCAAACACGGCTTCGCGATCATCGTCAAAAGGGTGAAAATCAACATGACAGTGTGTGTCTACCAGTTGCATCTCAGGCTCCCATAATCTTCCGCAAATGCGACAATTCGACATGATGCAGCTTCGTCATCTGATGCGGATTGGCCAACACCTCAATGCCCTTACCTGCTGCCTCGCCAAATCCGGACACCACCAGGTCAGCTCCGGAAAAATCCTGATTACGCGTGTATCCGTTAACGGTCACCACACATTTCAGCCCGGCGGCCTGCGCCGCCTTCCAACCGTTGCCGGAATCCTCCAGCGCCAACGTTTCTTTAGCCACCATGCCCAGTTGTTCCATTGCATGTAAATAAATATCCGGCGCGGGTTTCTTGGCCGCTACAATATCACCTGCCGCCAGGACGGAGAATATATCAAACCATTCCCGTCCCAGTGAATGCCCAATCAGGGCATCCAGCGCCGCGGGCGTGGTTGTTGTCGCCACACCCAGCGTTATGCCTGCATCATGAGCTGATTCCAGCAAACGTCTCACGCCGGGACGCAAGGGGATGCATCCTTCCGCGATTAATTGTTGATACAGCTTTGTCTTCCTGGCATGTAAGCTCGCGATGTCTTTATCGCTCATACCCAACATACCGCCGCGCTCAATATCGAAGCGGATGCGCTCCTTGCCGCCGGTTACTTTCAGCAATTCACCATACGTCTCCTCCCCCCAGCGGCGATCCAGTCCCGCCTCTTCAAATGCAAGGTTAAACGCCACGCGGTGACCATCGCGCTCGGTATCCGCGAGCGTACCATCCACATCCCAAAGCATGCATTTCAGTTTACTCATCATCTCTCCTGTTTCAGATTTGAATTTTGCACCACAAATGGGCTATCATCGCATTTATGGACATCTTGATTCATGAAACAATTCCGGGGCCCGTTGTGGATAAACCACGGATAAAAAAACCACCCATGTATCGGGTGATGCTGATCAACGACGACTTCACCCCCATGGACTTCGTCGTGGATATTTTGCGCCAATATTTCCAGAAACAAGAGGCTGAGGCTACCCGTATCATGCTTGCCGTACACCATGAAGGACGCGGTATATGCGGCATTTATCCCTTCGAGATCGCTGAAAGCAAGATGTATCTGGTACGACAAACGAGCAAAAAACATGGACACCCGCTCAAGTGTATGATGGAAAAAACAGGAGACGGAGACAAGCCATGCTAAATGACGAACTTGAACGCACCTTAAACGATATTTTCCGTTCGGCGCATCTGCACCGCAACGAATTCGTGACGGTGGAGCATCTGCTGCTCGGTCTCCTGGATAATGTCGAGGCAGGCGCCGTACTTAATGCCTGTGGTGCTGATCTGGAAGAGTTGCGCAGTCGCCTGACGCAATACATCTCCGAGCATGTGGCGGTGCTGCCCGAAGGGCCGGGAGAAACGGCTGCCAGCATTGCATTACAGCGAGTGATTCAGCGAGCGGTGATGCAGTCGCAATCTGCGGGAAGGCAGGAGGTCACCGGCGCCTATATTCTGGTAGCTGTTTTTTCGGAAAATGAATCGCACGCGGTTTTTTTCCTGGAGGAGCTTGGCATCACGCGCCTTGATGTAGTGAATTATATCGCGCATGGGACGCGCAAGCAGGAAGCGCCTGAAACAAAGGAAATACCGCGCGCCACCGAAGACACGCGCCAGAAACATGCAACCTCACCGCTGGAATCCTTTGCTGTTGATCTGAATGCGCGCGCTATGGCTGGCAAGATCGATACTCTGATTGGACGGAAAGCTGAACTGGACCGATGTCTGAACATCCTTTGCCGTCGGCGCAAGAACAATCCACTGCTGGTGGGTGAAGCAGGTGTCGGCAAAACGGCTATCGCCGAAGGTCTGGCGAGGAAGATTGTCGAACACGAGGTACCCGAGGTCATCGCCAATGCACAAATTTATGCGTTGGATATGGGTGCACTGCTTGCCGGAACCAAATACCGTGGTGATTTTGAAGAGCGCCTAAAATCGCTACTCAAGGAACTGGAGAAAAAAGAACAGGCCATCCTGTTTATTGACGAGATTCACACGGTGATTGGCGCTGGCGCCGTCAGCGGTGGCGCCATGGATGCATCCAACCTGCTCAAGCCGGTATTGGCAGGCGGCGAGCTGCGGTGCATTGGCGCCACCACCTATCAGGAATACCGAACCCTGTTTGAGAAGGACCGGGCGCTGTCCCGCCGTTTTCAGAAGATTGACGTAGCGGCGCCCAGCGTATCGGAGTGCATCCTGATATTGAAAGGACTAAAACCCGTTCTGGAAGAGCATCATAGCGTGCGCTACAGCATGGCTGCCATCAAATCCGCGGCTGAACTGGCCAGTCAGCATTTGCATGACCGAAATCTACCCGATTCAGCCATTGATGTGCTGGATGAAGCAGGTGCCGCCGTACAGGTGATGCCCGCAATCAAACGCAAGAAACAGTTAAGCGTCACGGATATCGAAACGATTGTAGCACGCATCGCGCGTATTCCACCGCGTAGCGTATCCGCATCGGACAAGAGGAGCCTGAAGCATCTCGAACGCAACATGAAATTAGCCGTTTATGGTCAGGATCACGCCATTGGGGCATTGGTCGGCGCCATCAAGCTTTCCCGTGCCGGACTTTCACATCCGGAAAAACCCGTTGGCAGCTTCCTGTTTACCGGCCCGACCGGTGTCGGCAAGACCGAGGTGGCCCGTCAACTGGCTTCGATGATGGGGCTGGAACTCATTCGTTTCGATATGTCCGAATATATGGAGGCGCATTCGGTATCGCGCCTGATTGGCGCGCCGCCAGGTTACGTCGGTTTTGATCAGGGCGGACTGTTGACGGAGGCGGTCAACAAACATCCTCATGCCGTGGTACTGCTGGATGAATTCGAGAAAGCACATCCCGATTTGTTCAATCTCCTCCTACAGGTGATGGATCACGGCAAACTGACGGATAATGCCGGACGTTTGGCTGATTTCCGGCATGTCATCCTGATTATGACCAGTAATGTCGGCAGCTTTGAACTGGGCAAGGCCAGCATTGGTTTCGCGCCACAACGTAGCCATGGTGACAATGTCGGAGCCATCAAGCGCATTTTCTCTCCCGAATTCAGAAACCGGCTGGATGCCATGATTGCTTTTTCCGCACTGGATGCTGGAACAGTTCGGCATGTGGCGGACAAGTTCCTGATCGAACTGGAAACACAACTCGAAGCCAAAGGCGTGGTGATTGAAGTCAGTGAACCTGCCCGTAACTGGCTGGCTGAGCACGGTTACGATGAACAGATGGGCGCCCGCCCCATGGCGAAGTTGATTGCCGACACGCTGAAGAAACCACTGGCCGATGAAATCCTGTTTGGGTGCCTGCAAAAAGGAGGCCGCGTTCGCATACAGCTTAAG
>CAZDWG010000149.1:0-4196 GCA_964509005.1 uncultured Zetaproteobacteria bacterium | reverse complement strand
TGTTTAACCATGAATCGCCGGTTCGGGGCGAAACATTCGTCACGCGTAAAATCACTCGCGCGCTGGCGCGTATTAAACTGGGGCTCCAGGAATGTCTTTATCTCGGGAATATGAATGCCTTGCGGGACTGGGGCCATGCCCGTGATTACGTCCAGATGATGTGGATGATGCTGCAACAGGATGCGCCGGACGATTTCGTGATTGCAACGGGTGAGCAGCATTCGGTGCGGGAATTCGTCGATGCTGCAGCCGGTGAACTGGGCATCAACATCGCCTGGAAGGGCGAGGGCGTGGATGAAACCGGCGCCGATCAGGAAGGACGCGTCATTGTGCGGGTGGATCCGCGTTACTTCCGTCCGGCAGAGGTGGAGACACTGCTCGGCGATCCATCCAGGGCGAAGCAGAAGCTTGGGTGGACGCCTGCCATTCGCTTTGAAGAACTGGTGGCGGAAATGGTGCGCGAGGATTTGAAGGGCGCAGAGCGGGACGAATTATGTAAACGCGAGGGGTACAAGGCTCCGGATCACCATGAGTAAAGCAGTGACTGGTAACTTGTGATGAGTGACTGGCGACGGGTTGGGATGGAAATACATAAGGATTACGGATTCATTCGGTCTGTAGGAAAGAAAAGCTAATGCCTGCCAGATCCAAATCACACATCACAAATCAAAGCAAGGTTTATATCGCGGGCCATCGTGGGCTGGTAGGCTCGGCGATCGTTCGCCGGTTGCAAAGGGAAGGCTTTGAAAATGTTGTTCTGCGCGCATCCTCCGAACTTGATCTGTGCAATCAGCAATTCGTAGATGCCTTTTTTGCCGAAGAGCGGCCGGAGTATGTTTTTCTGGCAGCGGCCAGGGTGGGCGGCATCCACGCCAATAGTACGTATCCGGCTGATTTCATTCGGGATAATCTTCAAATCCAGACCAATATCATTGATGCGGCATATCGAAATGGCGTGAAGAAGCTGCTCTTTCTCGGCTCATCCTGTATCTATCCGAAGATGGCGCCGCAGCCATTGCGTGAGGAATACCTGCTCACGGGACCGCTGGAGCCGACCAATGAATGGTACGCCATCGCCAAGATCGCCGGAATCAAAATGTGTCAGGCATACCAGCAGCAATACGGATTCAATGCAATATGCGCCATGCCAACCAATCTGTACGGGCCGAATGACAACTTTGATCTGGAAGCATCGCATGTGCTACCGGCCATGATCCGCAAGTTTCACGAGGCCAGAGAGAGGAAGAGTAATCAAGTGGTGCTTTGGGGAACGGGTAGCCCACGGCGCGAATTCCTGCATGTGGACGATCTGGCTGATGCCTGCCTGTTTCTGATGGCATTGGACTCCTCTCGTCTCATCCCTCACCCCTCACGGCTCTTTAACATTGGCGTGGGTGAGGATGTCACCATCCGGGAACTCGCTGAATTGGTGCAGGGAATTGTCGGGTTCGAAGGCGAAATTGTCTGGGATGACAGTAAACCGGATGGAACCCCGAGGAAGTTGATGGATGTGTCCCGGCTGCATGGTCTGGGCTGGCAGGCGAAGATTTCTTTAACCAGGGGTATTGCGGATGTTTATCGCTGGTATTGCACATCCTGATATTGATTACCAACATCAGGCAAAGATTAGCCAACGGGAGCTGGCCGCCGAGTTGGGTCTATCATTGGGCAAACTCAATTATTGTTTGAAGGCATTTATCACCAGGGGGCTGGCGAAGGTTAATAATTTCCACCGCAGCAATAATAAGCGAGCCTATGCCTATCCTCTTGCGCCGAAAGGCATTGAGGAGAAGGCGCAGGTGACGGCGCGGCTCTTTCGCCGTATAGAGACGGAATACGAGGCGTTGAAACAGGAAATGGAAAATCTCGGACGGCATGGATAAAAAATGACTGTAAAGCATGATATGTTTATCCGGGCGCCTGATTTCGGCGCGAAGCTGCAAGGTCAGGAGCGGCATTTTATACCTGCTAATGGTACAATGGCAGACCCCATCGTTAACATCTGGCATATACGCATGGAACCTTGTTTGACCAGGAGATCAATCTTCAGTGGGTTCACTCTCTGTCAATGTGTGAAGACCTTTCAGAAAAAAATGTTTTTGTAGGATAGTTTGGACGTCTGCAGGATCATATTGGGGAAAAGCTTATTCCTTGTTTTGCAATGTTGTTGGGGGAATCGCCAAAATCTCTGTTGGATATATTGGCCTATGCCGAGAGAATGGGTTGGTTGGACAGTGCAGAAGTATTTATCGGTGCCAGGAAACTTAGAAACCTGCTGGTGCATGAGTATATGGAGAATGCTGAACTGTTTCTTGAATCACTTCAGGCTGCGGATCATGCAACACTCATGCTCATGGATGTGATAGAAAGGATTGAGAGGCAAGCAGATAATGTTGGCTTATTACTACTATCAGATGCCTGACACTAGGATATTGCAAATTGAAGAGAAGCGGGATGTCCGTTTGTATTGGCTCTATACCCGATCAATCGCGATCAATCGAGTCTGACCCTATTGATTACTATTGATTATTTTGGGCCTCGCTTCTGAGGCTTTAGCTGCCGACCTGTCAGCACTTCAAGCTTTTCAACCCATCCATCACAACCGAACCAAATCGACCTTGCCATAAATGATCCGTTACACGCATGCGGGCATTGGCATACCCAGTAACAATACATAGACCAGACCCCCTGGACGCTGCATAAATGAATACACTGTCCCCGATTTTTCTGGCCCCAAATTCATTGTGGTGGCCGGTGATATTGCTTGCTTTGCGCGTACTTTCTGCTACTATTGACTACAAATGTAGTAACGGAGGAAGTCATGAGCATGCCTGTTCGTATTGATGATCAACTGTATGAAGAAGCGAAAAGTTCTTCAAAGGGCGAGTGTCGAACTATATCAGGTCAACTTGAGTTCTGGGCGAAGGTAGGAAAGGCGGCACTCGACAATCCAGATTTGCCTGTCGAGTTTGTTCGGGATTTAATGGTTGCGAAAGCCGAGGATCGAAACCATCTATCCACATTTAAGCCCGGCCAGTTTCGTGGCTGATATAGAAGTAAAGCAAACCAATGCGTTTAAGCGTGCTTATAAAAAGCTTCATAGCAACCAGAAAGATGCGGTTGATCAAGCTGTAGAGGTCATTGTTGCTAACACTGATCTTGGCACAGCAAAAAAAGGTGACTTGCAAGGTGTACATGTTTATAAGTTTGAATGCGTAGGCCAACGCTTCTTGTTGGCGTATGAATACGACCAGGCAACAAGGGTGCTCTTGCTCGTCGGATCACATGAGAACTTTTATCGGAAAATAAAGAAATAATAACATGTCATAACGAGCTATTTTAATTTTCATGACGGAGATGGGTTAACTTTGGTGTGATTTATGCGATAGAAATACTAACGCCATTGCTCAAGGAGGCCGCCATGAATATCCAGCGCGCTCAACAAATTTCCAGAGCTTTTTCGCATGTAAGTGAAATTAGTGTGGAAGAATTGTCTGATGGACTCCTGGTCCATCACCACGGGAGGGTATGCTACTTCGTGCGTGAGGCATGCTTCTGGCCATTTGTGTTCAGGGTGGCCGGTTCCGCCGAGAATCAGGTGTCGGATATCGAGGTTCATCTCACCGCATAAGATGTGAGCGGTATTATTCAGATATCATTTTTCGCCGGATAGTGTTTGCAAGCTCAGCACTCTGGCGGCTTTGTTCAGGCGCGTGTCAAAGCAGGCAAAGATAAGCGGTGAGCGGGAAATACGCCCGGTCTCGGCAGCGGCGGCAAGTTGGATGCTATCGTACCCACGCAGGGCAAAGGTGTCGGCGTACTCCCCGGCGAGTTCAACTACAGGCTGATTGACCTCCAGAATGACATAGTTCGGCCAGTCGCGAGCCAGTGCGGTTTTTGCCTGCTCGATGAGCGTGGAATCCTCCTTGGCCTCCCTCGCTTTGCGGCAGAGCGCAGCATGCGCCTCCGCCCAGGCAATACGGCATACGGCTACGGCATCTGCCCTGGCTGCATGGGCTTTCAGTAGTTTACTGTGTTCCTCAACGATATACAGCTTGACCAGGGCGGATGTGTCGCAAAACAAAATCACCCGCGATCTTCCATAACCAGCGCGGATACAGAGACACCATGAGGCCGCAGATGCAGATTGGCGCCAACAGGCTTACCACCCCCCTGCCATGTCGCCGCACCGGAGG
>CAZDWG010000148.1:0-4243 GCA_964509005.1 uncultured Zetaproteobacteria bacterium | reverse complement strand
TCCGTACAGGATCGAATCCATGATCCAAATAATCCAGATAATGCCGCTCCATGGATTCGAGGATACATACGACGACTTCCATGCGCGAAACGATACGCCCGGAAGCCGTATCCAGATCGGTGGCAGTTGCCGCGATCTCCCGCGGCCAGCCTCTCTCAGGTGCATGGACATTGATACCTATACCCACCACGACGGCTTGTACGCGCCCCGGCTCGGCACGCATCTCGGTGAGGATGCCGACCATTTTTCCACCTCGGTGAAGGATATCGTTCGGCCATTTGATGTTGATATCCGGCGCGAAAGATGAAAGTGCATCATGTAGCGCTACGGCGATGAGCAGGGGAATTTGTGGAATCTTTTCCGGAGAGAGAGGGGGTTTGAGCAATACGGACATGGTCAGCGTATGTCCCGCAATGCTATGCCAGCGACGGTGCAAACGTCCGCGGCCCGCGGTTTGTCTGTTGGCGAGCACCATTAAACCTTCCCGTGCGCCTTCATTGGCACGGCGCATGGTTTCGGAATTGGTTGAGTCTACCTCATCCAGGACGATACATGGATGTCCCAGCAAGCGGGTATGAAGCTGGCGTTTTATCGAGCATGCACTTAGCGCATCATTCATATGACGCGCATGGAAATATCCAGAGCCGGAGCGGAATGCGTGATGGCGCCGATGGCCAGTCTGTCTACACCGGTTTCGGCGTAGTCACGGGCGTTCGCAAGTGAGATGTTACCGCTGGCCTCGAGAAGAATGGCTCCGGGCACGATGGTGCGGGCTGCGCGTACGAGCTGCGGCGCCATATTGTCCAGCAGAATGATGTCCGGTTCAATACGAATGGCTTCGCGTACTTCATCCATGGTTTCACATTCCACCTCTATCCATACATCGCGTGCCGCTACGGCACACAAATGGACGGCATGGGTAATGGAACCAGCCGCCACAATATGGTTTTCCTTGATGAGCATGCCGCTGCCCAGATCCATGCGATGATTGACGCCGCCACCGTGGATGACAGCCTGTTTCTCCAGTTTCCTGAGTCCCGGCGTGGTTTTCCGCGTGTCCGTGATGACGCAAGCGGTGCCTGCTATGGCATGCACAAAAGTGCGGGTGGCAGTGGCGACACCAGAGAGGTGTTGCAGAAAATTCAGCGCGGTCCGTTCGGCGGCCAGCAGGGAGCGCAATGTGCCTGAAACCCGACAAATCACACTCCCGTACCTTACGCTGTCACCATCCTTTTTTACCCATTCCTGGGTTGTGTCTGCATTCACGGACTCAAACACGCGGCGGGCAACATGAGTACCGGAAAGGCAGCCTTCCGCCTTGGCGGTGATGGTGGCTGTCCCTGATTGTCCGGGTAGAATGGTTGCTTGTGATGTCAGGTCCATATCCGCGGCATCTTCAGCCAGCGCTTGTTTGACCAGCGTATTCATGTTCACATCCATATTCACAAAGCCCACAACACGCCGCCAATCACCGTGGCAATGACGGGAAGATTGAACGGGTGTGGAATCAGGGCGCGCGCCATGGAGGCGACGATACCAGCCAGCGCGGTTGCCGTGAGCGATTCAAACCAGCCGATCTGATGAAACACACGCAGACTCCATCCGCATGTAATGATAACCGTAGTGATCAGTCCCAGATGGCCCGGCAGGGTTTGCGCGGGATTGGCGGGAAATTTCAATTTGAGCTTGCCTAAACGATCCAGCCAGTGAGCCAGCGGCAAGCCGAGGCAAACGCTCAGGGCAGCGCCAAAGCCGAATTCCGGAAATTGTGTCGAATAAGCGCTCGCTATTGCCAGCGCCATCACGAACATGAGCATGGGCCACGGCCACGACATATCATCGGACCACGCCTGTTTAATCTGTTCAAGGACAGACACCCTGATGGTGGCAATCAGCAAGACAACAACGGCGAACAGGCTGATGGCGGCAAAGATAGAGATGGTTTGTCTGTACACGGGCCAGAACAGCACCCATACCCCGGTCAGTGACCACAGAGCCCGCAATATCAGGGAAGATGGAACGTTGCGGCGGGTGGCGATGACTGACAAGCAGCAGCCCTGGAGCAGTCCAATGGCAAACAGCATGGTGATGATGATGTCCAGTTGAGGCATGGCGGCAGGCTAGCCTGAATTATTCATAAATGCTGCCGCGCCCTTGCCTGCCTGTGCGTGAACGCACGCAGACAGGCTTGTTCCTTTGCCCGCATCGAATCCCTCGTCTGTCGGACTTACGGAAAATGCGCGGTGGATGATTTCCATTTTTTGACTAATATAGCCGGAGGCTGGTAAGGAGGTATGGAATGACCCAGGATGAAATGAAGCGGGAGGTCGCCGCAGCGGCGCTGGAGTATGTCAGGATCGGAACGTTCATTGGTGTTGGTACGGGATCGACCGCCAATATGTTTATTGATGCGTTGGCGACCATGAAGGATGATATCAGGGGCGCCGTAGCCAGTTCCGGGGTGACGGCGGCACGGCTCGCCGGACACGGTATCCCGGTACTTGATCTGAACGAAGCCTTGCGGCAGGCGGATGCATTGTCTGTTTATATTGATGGTGCGGATGAGTTCGATAGCGGCAAAAACCTGACCAAGGGCGGCGGTGGGGCGCTGACGCGGGAGAAGATTACCGCTGCGGCCAGTGAGCAGTTTGTGTGCATTGTGGATGAAACGAAGCGAGTCGAATATCTGGGCGCATTTCCGCTACCCATTGAGGTTGTCCCGATGGCACGCGAACTGGTGGCTGGCGTGGCGGCGAAACTTGGCGGGAAGGTGGTATTGCGAGAGGGATTTACCACTGATAACGGCAATATTATCCTTGATGTGCATGGGTTGACCATTACCGATCCGCTTGAGATGGAAGATGAATTGAACAGCGTTCCCGGTGTGGTGAGTAATGGTATCTTTGCCCGTCAATGTGCGGATATTGTGCTGATGGGGTCGCCGAGCGGCGTTGAAAAGCAGGAATAATAAAACTGTGGAGGCTCTGTGTATATCCGATTTTGATTACGACCTGCCCGAACACCTGATTGCCAGACAGCCGCTAGCGGAGCGCGATGCATCGGGCCTGTTGCATGTGCTGGATAACGGTATGGCTGATCGCATGATTCGTGACCTTCCTGAACTGGTACAGGCCGGGGATGTGTGGGTCATTAATGACACCAAAGTAATTCCGGCCCGGCTTCGGGGACGGAAGGGGGGAAGTGGCGGTAAGGTAGAATTACTGCTGCTGGAATCCATGGGTGAGGATGATGTCTGGCTGGCATGGGGGAAGTCGAACAAGCCGCTCAGACCGGGCGTTGTGGTTGAAATTGGTGACGGGTTTACCGCTTGCGTGCTGGCGCGGGAGGGCAAGGAAGTTACGGTGCGTCTGTGGGCGGATGATGTGGCTGCTGCCATCGAACGATATGGGCATATGCCTTTGCCACCGTATATTGACCGGCCGGATACCGAGGAGGACAAAGCACGTTATCAGACGGTATTCGCCGCCAATCCAGGTGCAGTGGCTGCACCTACGGCGGGTCTGCACCTGACCTCACAACTGATGTCAGCCATGGAGGGCGCGGGGGCGCAGTTTGTGCATGTCACTCTGCATGTTGGACCCGGAACCTTTCAGCCAGTACAGGTGGAACGTATTGTCGATCATGTGATGCATGAGGAAGCTTATGCGGTTCCTCTGGAAACGGCGGTGCGGGTCAACCGGGCCAAAAGTGAAGGGCAGAGGGTGGTGGCGGTAGGCACAACCAGTCTACGCACGCTGGAGGCGGCAGGCCAGATGGGCGAATTGGAGGCCGGAAGCGGGCGAACCGATTTATTTATTAAGCCGGGTTACAGATTCCGTATGACGGATGCGTTGCTGACCAATTTCCATCTTCCCCGTTCGACTTTGCTGATGCTTGTTTGTGCGCTGGCGGGACAAAAGCGCACTCTGCAAGCGTATGCGCATGCGAAAGAACACGGGTGCCGTTTTTATTCCTATGGTGATGCGATGTTTGTGGACCGCTCATAGCCTGCATTATTCATAAACTCGGAGATCGGAGCATTACACTCGGCATCCATTGAGTCGAAGGGTATGCGGTCTGGCTCGCATCAGGCGTGTTTGGGCGGTGAAGTGCAGTAGAGGAGTTCCGTAAGCTTCACCCAATCGATTCAGAACCTTGTTGGCTGGCCAGATCATTGTCCTCATCAAGTGGCTTGCGCCCTACGGCCAGCTTGAACATCGGGTCGGCGCGGAGCACGATTGGC
>CAZDWG010000147.1:0-4246 GCA_964509005.1 uncultured Zetaproteobacteria bacterium | reverse complement strand
TAGCAGCGCGGGTACATGCCATCACAGCCGCGCGCACTTCCCGCGGATGCCTGAAGCGCACCTCGCGTTTGGCCGGATGGACGTTGACATCCACCATCGCCGGGTCCATCTCAATCCACACAACGGCCTGTGGAAAGCGGCCATGGAACAGTACATCGCGGTATCCGGCTTTCAGTGCTGAAATTAGTTGCCTGTCATGCACGACCCGGCCATTGATGAAGCAATACATGCGTCCGGCATTGCGATGATGATGGGTTGGCAGCCCAAAAAAACCATCCACATGGACGCCTTCGTATTCGAGTTGCCACGGATACTGATTGGCCGCGAAGTCCTTGCCCATGATGGCGCGAACCCGTTCGTGGCGTGATTGATTGGCGTTTACATCCAGCCGTTGTTTACCATCACACTCCAGGCGCATGCCAACGGCATTGCTGGCCAGCGCCAGGGCGCGAAGGGTTTCGATAATGGCGGCTTCTTCCGTGCGATCAGTGCGCAAAAACTGCAGGCGCGCCGGGGTGTTGAAAAATAGATTGCGCACACGCATTCTGGTTCCCCGCCGGGGTGGAGCGGGCCGTGTATCCATTGCTGCTGTTCCTTCCTGCGTGACGTGAATGCCTGCCGATGCGCCTTGCACCGACGTATGCATTTCCAGCCGGCTCACGGAGGCAATGGATGGCAGCGCTTCGCCGCGAAAGCCGTGACTGGCGATCGTGCCCAGTTCTTCCGCCGTCGAAATTTTACTGGTGGCGTGACGTTTGAGTGCAAGCCGTGCATCGGCATCGCCCATGCCGCAACCATCGTCATCCACCTCAATCATCCCTTTTCCCGCCTGTTCGATACGCACGCGGATATGCGCGGCTCCCGCGTCCATACTGTTTTCAACCAGTTCCTTGACGATGGAGGCAGGACGTTCCACCACTTCACCCGCCGCGATCTGGTTGGCGACGGCGGGTGGCAGCACATGGATGGTCGTTTCCGGCATTCCGCTATTTCATCATGAAGTGACGGATAGGCAAGCTTCTCTTTTCGGATGAGCTTGGCGTATTGGCCTTCCTGCGCCAATTATTCATGCATGGATGATGGATTCGATAGCATTTATGAATCATCCGGGCTAAACTCGGATGCACTTTCAGGAGGTATTATAAATATGGCACGCGTGACCGTAGAAGATTGTATCCGTTATTATCCGAACCGCTTTGAGATGGTGCTGCTGGCAACACGCAGGGCGCGCCAGTTGTTGAAGGGCATGCCATCCGAGATCGAAGACGGTGAAACGCATAAGCCCGCAGTGCAGGCACTGAGGGAGTTGGGCGACGGGTACATCACGTGGGAGCGGGTGTATGACCTTGAAGAACGCGAGCGCCAGCGTTTAATGGCGGCGGAAGCAGCGGGAGATGAAGAGGAATCCTGAATCCGGCTTTGTCCGCTTCACTCTTTTTGAAGGTACGGGAGGCGCGGTCTTTATTCCCACGAATCCCGCGGGGGTAAGCGTCGCGCCTTCGTATTTTCAGTCGTGAGCCGCATTTTTGAGATTACGGATAAAGTTCGGTCGCATGACCCCAGGGCTGACATTGATCTGATCAATCGCGCCTATGTGTTTGCAGCGCATGCGCACGCAAACCAGAAACGTAGTTCCGGCGAACCCTACCTAAGTCATCCACTGGCTGTTGCCAATATACTGGCCAGTCTGCGGCTGGATGATAAGAGCATTATTACAGGACTGCTGCACGATACCGTGGAAGACACCAGCGTAACCTTGGGGGATATTCGCTTACGTTTTGGTGAGGATGTCGCCCGTCTGGTTGATGGCGTCACCAAGATTGGTAAAATCCGTTTTCCATCCAGTGAACACAAACAGGCGGAAAATTTCCGTAAAATGATTTTGGCTACGGCCAAGGATATTCGTGTATTACTGGTGAAGCTGGCGGACCGTTTGCACAATATGCGTACGCTGGGGTTTCTTCCACAACACAAACAGGAAGCGATTTCTCAGGAAACCATGCAGTTGTATGCGCCGCTGGCGCATCGTCTGGGTATCCATTGGCTAAGTCAGGAACTGGAAGACATGGCTTTTTCATATCTTGATCCCGAGTCCTACAAGATGATTTCCGATTCTCTAGCCGGACATCTGGAGGGACTCAACCAGACGCGCGAACGGTTGGAACGCATTCTACAGGAAGCCGTAAGTCGCAAGGGCGTGACGGCGCGCGTACAGGGTCGCATGAAGCATTTGTATAGTCTGCACCGCAAAATGGAACGCAAACAACTCGACTTTGATGATATCTATGACCTGGTTGCATTCCGGGTCATCGTGGAGGATATGCCCGCCTGCTATCAGACCCTGGGCGTCATTCACAGCCTGTACCGACCGGTGCCGGGTCGCTTCAAGGATTATATCGCGCTTCCCAAGCCGAATGGTTACCAGTCTTTGCACACCTCTATTATTGGTCCCGATCATTTCCGTCTTGAAGTCCAGATACGTACCGAGGGTATGCACCGCCACGCCGAGGATGGTGTGGCGGCGCACTGGCTATACAAGGATGGCGCCTCGGGTGAGGATACAAAGCGGAATTTCCAGTGGCTGAAGCAATTGGCCGAGCTGATACAGGAAGGCGACCAGCCTGGTGAATTTTTGGAAACGATGCGCCTTGATCTGTTTGTGCAGGAAGTTTATGTGTTCAGTCGGGATGGTGACCTGTTCGCGCTACCCAGAGGAGCCATGCCGCTGGATTTTGCCTATGCCGTTCATAGCGATGTGGGCAACCACTGTAGCGGTGTGCGCATTAATAATCAGCAGGCTGATTTCCAGACTCACTTACATAATGGCGATCAGGTCGAGGTATTGACCAATGCCGAGCAGACACCCAGCCGCGGGTGGTTACAGTATGTGCGCACACCGCGGGCCAGACAGGCCATACGGCAATGGTTCCGGCGCGCCGAACGAGAGGCCAGCGTGCGCATGGGACGCGAAATTTTGGATAAGACTTTTGGTAAAAAGGCAAAATTGACACCGCAGTTTCTGTCATCCATGGAATGCGAGGATGTAGAAGAATTGCAGGCTCGCCTTGGCCGCGGCGATATTGCCATGGGCAAGCTTCTGGATGCAGCCAAGCTGGGGCACATCAGGGGGCTCAAGTTACAGGGGACAAAGCAGGGGTTGATTCACGCCGCCGAATGTTGTCGTCCCTTGCCGGGGGATGCCGTGCTTGGTTGTCTTCAGCAGGGGCAGGGCATGGTCGTCCATCATCAGAATTGCCGTCATGCGGGGGAAGGGAAGAAGGAAACGTGGGTTGACGTCCAGTGGACGCCCGACCCGGGAGAATTATACCCGACCCTGTTGGAGATCAAGACCCGGAACCGAAGGGGAATGTTGTCTGCAGTTTCCGGATCCATTGCGAAATGCGGCGGTGAAATTGAGGATTTGCGTATCCACCAACTGGCTGGGTCAGTGACGACGTTGACCATCCTCATCGAGGTATCTGACCGTGTTCATCTGGCGAATGTCATGCGTGCCATACGCCGGGTAGACGATGTGATTAGGGTGAAGCGCGCGATGGAGAAGCGTACTGCGCGCAAGCTAAAAGCCGGAATTAGGCGTAGGATCAGGGCCATGATGCGTAAAGGTATGACGCGACCTTCTTCACGCTGATGACTTCTTGCGAAGCCATCAATTTTGGCCTTGGGCGTTGTTACGTAATAAGTAGGTCAAGATAGTGAATGAGATTTATGTTAGATTCGTTCATCGTGATTGAATAAAAATGTAGTCGTAGCAGAGCTACGATGAGGCTTTTATGATTGATCTCCTCGTAAAAAGTCCCCTCTGGTCATTGCGAGGAGCGAAGTGACGAAGTAATCTCTTTTTATATCAATTGCTTATAGATTGCCGCGCTACGCTCGCAATGACAAAAAAGAGCCATTCCGAGCTTTTTGCGAGGACATCATGATTGAGAGATGAATGAATATGGCATGAAGATGATGTGCTAAATTGTTCTACTTATTACGTAACAATGCCTTAGTTAAGGGAGAAGAGAATGAGTTCGCTCATATCTATTCATAGTGATCAGGCACCCAGAGCGGTCGGGCCTTATAGTCAGGCCGTCAGGCATGATAATATGCTGTACCTTTCCGGCCAGATCGGGTTGCTTCCGGAAACAGGACAGGTGGCGGGCGATGATCTTCAATCTCAGGCTTTGCAGGTGATGCGTAATCTCGATGCGGTATTGCATGCGGCGGGCGCGGCAACATC
>CAZDWG010000146.1:0-4268 GCA_964509005.1 uncultured Zetaproteobacteria bacterium | reverse complement strand
AAACGGCAGCATGGCCGACGGCCCATGGTATTACCGGTTGTATTTGAAGTATAAGCTATGAACACCCGTGCAGTAGTACGTGAATCCGCAGCCCTGTTATTGGCGGCTGTTACGCTGACACTGGCCGTCGCCCTGTATAGTTTTTCGCCGCGGGATCCTTCATTTAATCACGGAACGTCCACAACACTTGTGCTGAATCAGGCAGGGTTGATCGGATCATATGCATCTGATTCTTTGTACCAGCTATTTGGTTTTGGGGCCTGGATATGGCTGTTGTTGTGCTTTATCGTTGCGTTGCGGATGGCGCGTGGCAAGCGCCCGTGGCTGGGTGGCTGGACCTCACTGTTTTGGTTGCCGATGGTGCTGGGTTTATGCGCATTGGCTGATGCACACCCGTCGTTATTCTCCTCCTCTGTTACCCGAATGCTGCCCGCCGGTGAGGGGGGCGCGCTGGGTGGGGTGATTGCCGCTGGTTTGAGTCAACCCTTACATGCCATTGGCCGCGATGTGTTATTGCTGGCGCTGGCCGTAAGCAGTTTTATTGCGGCATCCCATATTTCGCTGGTACACCTGATTAAGCAGGCGATCTCTATTTTTATGGCATGCGTGTCATGGTTGATGCACCAGATCATGCGTCAGACCAGTCGTTTCCGTTTTATGCTGGCCGGCCGCAAGGACCGGATGGTTGCGCGCGGGCTGCGGAAGGAAGCAAAAAAGGTCAAAGTAGCACGTCATCCAAAATCCGGGACGCGGGTTAGTAAACAGGCGCAAGTCGAGGTGTCCCGGCGCGCGAGCGAGGAGGCGCAGGTAGAACTGGCGTTGGGCGAACCATCACGCGAAGGGTTCAAATTACCTGCCTTATCCCTCTTTGATTCCCCCATGGATGGCAAGCACATCCGCAATGAACCATCGTTGCAGGCCATGGCGCGTATGCTGGAGAAGAAACTGCTGGATTATCGCGTTGAGGGCAAGGTGGTGGCGATACAGCCAGGGCCGGTGGTGATCCAGTTTGAATTTGAACCGGCGCCGGGGACCAAAGTGAGCCGTATCGTGACGCTTCAGAATGATCTGGCGCGGGCCATGAGTGCTGTTTCCGTGCGTGTGGCGGGCAATATTCCGGGAAAGAGCGTGATCGGTATTGAGATTCCGAATGAAGAGCGGGAAATGGTGTATATGCACGACGTGCTGGCAAGCCCCGGATTCTCTACAAAGAAACATGTATTGCCGCTGGCGCTGGGCGTGGATATTGCAGGACATCCGGTGGTGACGGACCTGGTAAAGATGCCACACCTGCTGATTGCGGGAACAACGGGGTCGGGTAAATCGGTCGCGGTGAACGGCATGATCTGTTCTATGTTGATGACGCACACGCCGGCCGGTTTGCGCCTGATCCTGGTTGATCCGAAGATGCTGGAATTATCCATGTACGATGATATTCCGCATTTGCTGGTGCCTGTCGTGACCAATCCGCACAAGGCTGCCAAGGCGCTGGCATGGGCGGTATATGAAATGGAGCGGCGCTACCGCCTGATGTCTGAAGCCCGCGTACGCAACATTGATAGCTATAACAAAGCGGCCCATAAGAAAGGGGACAGCGTACTTTCTTCGGAACGGAAAGGTGAAACTTCCTCTTCTCCCGCGGAGCGATTGCCCTATGTGGTGATTGTGATTGATGAACTGGCCGATTTGATGATGGTGGCAGGCAAGGACGTTGAGCAATCCATCTGCCGACTGGCGCAGAAGGCGCGCGCCGCCGGCATTCATTTGATCCTGGCTACGCAACGCCCCAGCGTTGATGTGATTACCGGGCTCATTAAGGCGAATTTGCCCAGCCGCATTTCTTTTCAGGTTTCATCCAGAATTGATTCGCGCACGATTCTGGATCAGATGGGCGCCGAACAGCTTTTAGGGCATGGAGATTCATTATTTCTTTCCAGCGGCCGCGCCTTACAGCGTATCCATGGCGCATTCGTATCCGATGCTGAAGTCATAGGATTGGTGGAACATCTTAAATCGCAAGGTGAGCCCGAATACAAGGAAGAGGTGTTCGAGGTGGCCGATGGTGATCAGGATGATGAGGGCGGCAGCGATGAAACGGACGTCAAGTATGATGAGGCGGCTGATTTGGTGATACGGAAGGAGCAATGTTCAGTTTCCATGGTACAGCGGTATCTGCGTGTGGGGTATAACCGTGCCAGCCGTATCGTCGAACAGATGGAGCGCGAAGGTCTGGTGACGCCACCCGGCTCCGGTGGCGTGCGCAAGGTGCTGGCAAAATCGTTAGAGAATGGCGGCGGGGGAGTCGGATAATGCGCTTAAGAGCCACTTGTAAAACGTATGGTCGGCGATTGACGCTCACGCGCTCAGGGTCTTGCAAAGGACTCTTGATGCTGATTTCATGCCTGTTGTTTCCGATCGCGGGCATGGCCGCGCCCTTGCCTGCGGCACTGACCAGCGCCTTGAACCAGCTTATCCAGGCGCACGGGTTTTCAGCCCGGTTCGAACAAACGATACGCTTCTCCGATGGAACGATGCAGCGCTATCAAGGCGAGGTGGATGTACTTACCCCGGGACGTTTCCGCTGGCGTTACACCGAGCCATATAAGCAATTGTTCGTCAGCGACGGGCAAACCATCTGGCATTATGAACCGGATTTGATGCAAGTGGAGATTCTCCGCACGATGCAGGGCGTGGACTCGGCGGTGATGCGCCTGCTGGACGGAAGTCTGGGGCTCAAGAACGTTATTCTGCTTGGGACGGGGAATGGAGTGGAAAATGGAGCGGACGGAATCACGCGCCGCTATCATGTGCGCATTGGTGATAAAGAAGAGGTGTGGCTGGGGCTTGTCGGACATCATCTTGCATATGTGGAAAGCGTGGATGCGCTGGGGGATCATAATCGTATCCGATTGTTACATATTACGATGCATCCGCTGGCATCGGCGGCATTTGTATTCAGGATACCGCCGGGCGTGGATGTATTGCCGCTTAAATAATCTGAGTAAAATGGACGGAATGAAATGAAGCGATTTATCTGGATATGGGTGATGCTGGCGGGGACAGGAATAGTTTCGGCACCGGAGGCAAGGGCCGCGGCGCTGGCAACACTTGATCAATCCGCATCGGCGATGGGTGTGGCCAATGCCTTCGTAGCGACGGCGAATGATCCTTCCGCCTTACACTACAATCCCGCAGGCGTTGCCTGGCAGCCGGGAATTGGCGTGATGTTTAACGGTGTGGACCGGTTTGAAGATCAATCGGTGCGGTTGTCACCTGCGCTTGGTACACCCTTCAACGCGGCCACCCCGACCAATCTGGGGTCGATTTATGCCACATGGATGCCCAAAGATGGTCATTGGGGCATGGGTGTTGGTTTCGATCTCCCATTTTCAGCCAATACCGCATGGGGAACCGCTTTCGGCGGTGCGGCGCAACGAACCAGTCTGGATGTGTTTCATCTCTCGCTGGATGCGGTCTACGCCATCAACAGTGATATGGCCGTATCGTTTGGGCCGGACTGGTATGTGGGACGTATCAATGTGGATAATGCCACAACAACGTTTCGTGGTACGGAAGCGACTGCGGTTGGTGGCCATGTTGCATGGATGTGGCATCCGCGCCCGACCTGGTCGGTGGGTGCTACATTCAGAACAGGCGCCACAATGAATTTATCCGGAAACGCGGCGGGCACGGGAGCGGTTGTGGGGGCGGCGGAGACGAATGTATCCTTGCCGGACGTGACACAATTTGGCATTGCCCACGTTTTTTATGATCGGTTCAGGCTGGAATTCGATGGTTCATGGACGCGCTGGTCCACCTTCACCGATCTGGATGTGGTCAGCACGGGCGCTTCGGGCGCTTCGTTAAATCCGCTTAATTTGCGTGACAGCCTTTCGGCCATGGTGGGGCTTACATGGTTCTGGCAAGAACATACGCAGTTCCGCTTTGGTTACGCCTTTGACGAAGCAGCGACAAAGAATACCGGATTCAATGCCCGAATCACCGATGCCAACAGTCATCGCGTAAGCCTGGGCGTGGGCACGGATGCGTTCGGGGTGCACATTGACGCCGCCTACAGCTATGCCTATTCGCCTGCGCGCACGATTTCCGGAAGCGGTGTATTTAACGGCCGCTACAGAGAGCGGCTACAATCGCTGTCGCTGGGTATCACCAGACATTTCTAGTCCTCTGTTCATAGATCATGGAGGCTAGGGGTTTATTCCAGAACGATTCGCATTCATGTCCTGAAGCGGATCATATACCGCTGG
>CAZDWG010000145.1:0-4275 GCA_964509005.1 uncultured Zetaproteobacteria bacterium | reverse complement strand
CGGAGTATCTTTCCCCAATACTTTTTCTTCATGTCTTTCATGCTCCTCATGGTGACTAAGCACCCTATCAGTCACGCAATGACTGCCACCATGAAGAACATGAAGTACAGGAAGAGTTCGGAGTATCTTTCCCAATATTTTTTCTTCATGTCCTTCATGCTCTTCATGGTGATTAAGCACCCTATCAGTCACGCAATGCTGCCACCATGAAGAACATAAGGTACAGGAAGAGTTCGGAGTATCTTTCCCCAATATTTTTTCTCCATGTCTTTCATGCTCTTCATGGTAAATTCAGTGGATAGATGCGCCAGCGGCAGTTTTTTTATCGACGGCGGCCATAGGCATACCCTGAAACTCCGGTACAATAGCTTTGAGCGTATGCCGCACGAGGTTGCTGTCGCGCGTGGCACAGGCATCACGCAATTGTTTCAGTCTGTCCGTCAATAGCGGCCAGTCCACTTCACGCGCTTCGGCCAGCATCAGCTTCGGATGGGCGGTACCGCTTAAATGCTCGGCTTCGTGGAACAATTCTTCATATAGCTTTTCCCCCGGTCTCAGACCGGT
The DNA here is from genome assembly GCA_964509005.1 of uncultured Zetaproteobacteria bacterium. GTDB lineage: Bacteria > Pseudomonadota > Zetaproteobacteria > Mariprofundales > Mariprofundaceae > JAUZQZ01. The sequence continues at coordinate 3,711 of CAZDWG010000145.1, read as the reverse complement.
GAAGGTGATGGTAATGTCCTCGTGCGGCACAAGACCCGACAATCGAATCATCTGCTCGGCCAGATCGACAATTTTTATCGGCTCACCCATATCCAACACGAAAATCTCACCACCCCGACCCATCGCCCCGGCTTGCAGGATCAGACTGACGGCCTCTGGAATGGTCATGAAGAAACGAGTCATTTCGGGATGCGTGACGGTCACGGGACCTCCAGCCGCAATCTGTGACCGAAACTTGGGCACCACGCTACCGGTGGAACCCAGTACATTACCAAATCGCGTAGTAATAAAGGCAGTATTCGGACTTTGGGCATCCAGATTCTGGCAATACACCTCGGCGGCGCGCTTGGTCGCGCCCATCACGTTAGCGGGATTCACTGCCTTGTCCGTGCTGACCAGGACAAAGGCTTTCACCCGAAACTCCACGGCCAGATCCGCCATATTGCATGTGCCGAACACGTTGGTTTTGACGCCCTCGGCAGGATTATCCTCAACCAGAGGAACATGTTTATAGGCCGCCGCGTGAAAAACCACATCCGGTTGAAAATGTTCGAATATCCAGCGCATACGCGCATGATCGCGCACATCCCCCAGCAGGGGGGCGCAAACGTCGCCTCCGCCACCGCACATTTCCTGTTCAATGGCGTAGAGATTGAATTCGGCATGATCAACCATCACCAGCCGCGCGGGCGACATGCGCCCAATCTGACGGCACAGTTCGGTGCCGATGGAACCGCCCGCGCCCGTAACCAGCACACATTGATCCCGGAGTAAAAAGGGGACTGTTTCACTTTTTCGTCCCGAAGAAAGTAAGCTGTCCCCTTTCTTACTCATCACGACGGGATCGCGGCCCAGCAAATCCTCAATGGACACCTCGCGCAGGCTGGTGACTTCGACACTGCCATCCGCCAGATCCGTCAAGGATGGTAGCGTACGACACGGAGTATCGGCCTGCTGGCAGTCTTCGACCACGCGGCGCAGCAATTGGCGCGGGGCGGATGGAATAGCCAACAGCACCACGTCCGCAGCCATGGCATGAATCTGGCCGGGAATATCATCCAGTCCGCCCAGTATGCGAACACCGTGGATGTCCATCCCCCGTTTCCCCGCATGATCGTCGAGAATGGCCACAGGTAAATAGGCGCGGCTCTTCAGTAAATCCCGCACCAGCAACTCACCGGCCTGACCCGCGCCGATAATTAGCGCACGCCGTCCACTACTGGTCAGTTCCAGGGCCAGATGAATGGATTTGTCTTTCCACCAGCGATACACAAGACGCGGAACAGCAAGGCCCACCGAAAGAAACATCGGATACAGCAACAGCACGGAACGCGGCACCCCGTCCAGCCGCTGAAAGATAAATACCAGACCGAAGGTCAATGCTACGCCGCTGGCCACACTCTTCAGTATCCTCATCAAATCCGGAACGGAAGCAAAATGCCAGATACCGCGATACAATCCGAACAGGCAAAAGAATACCACCTGAACCGGCAGCGCCGCCATTATCATCCAATACATCCCGGTAAGATGCGTGGAAGGGATAGTTCCCAGATTGAAACGAAACCAGTACGCGAGGAACAGCGAGACCGGAACCCAAAGCATATCGTGAGTCAATACGGTCCAACGGCGCTTCCACCAGCCTTTATGGTTAGCCTTCATGGCAGATACCATTCAATGGTTCGGATAATTCCCGTTTCAAAGGATTCCCGCAGCGTCCAATTCAATTCGCCCATTATTTTTTCCGCACGAATGGCATAGCGCCAATCGTGGCCGGGCCGATCAGTGACAAACTCAATCAACCGCTCATGTGGCGCATGATCGGGATATTGCTCATCCATGATGCGGCAAATCAGACATACGATGTTGATGTTCGACCATTCGTTACAACCACCGATATTATACGTTTCGCCCAATCTTCCCTTCCTCACCACCGCATCAATGCCGCGACAATGATCCTCCACGTACAACCAGTCGCGAATGTTCGAACCGTCGCCATACACCGGAATCGGCTGCTGTTCCAGGCATGCACGTATTACCGTCGGTATAAATTTCTCCGCATGCTGATACGGACCGTAATTATTGGAACAGTTGGTCGTGGTGACCGGCAAACCGTAGGTGTGGTGGTAAGCCCGAACGAGATGATCGGATCCGGCTTTGCTCGCCGAATAAGGCGAATTGGGTGCATAGGACGTGGTTTCCGTGAACGCCGGATCGTCCTTCCCCAGCGTGCCATACACCTCGTCGGTAGAAATATGGTGGAAGCGACATTGCGCTCCGCCCCATCCCTTTTCTTCCAGCCAGTATTGCCTGGCGGCCTCCAACAGGGTGAACGTGCCCACTATATTGGTCTGTACAAACACGGCAGGGCCCGTGATAGAATTATCTACATGGCTCTCGGCGGCGAAATGCACCATGGCGTCAATCTGATACTCGCGCAACAACCGGTCAATCAGCGCCCGATCACATATATCTCCGTGTATAAAGAGATGCCGCGATGCGTCCGGCAGGTTCTCCGGCGATCCGGCATAAGTGAGCGCATCGAGATTGACAATACGAACGTTCTTGTCCGTCTCCAGCATATAGCGCACGAAATTGCAGCCGATAAATCCAGCGCCGCCGGTCACCAGCAAGCTCTTCGGATAGAATGACATCAGTGCTCGTTTAACAGCATGGAGAGGTATTCACCATAAGGACTCTTGCTCAAAGCGGATGCGATTTCTTCAAGCTGAGCACCGTCAATATAGCCCATGCGCCAGGCGACCTCTTCCGGACACCCGATACGCATTCCCTGTCTGCGCTCAATGACTTCCACATAGCGCGCCGCATCCATCAGGGATTCATGAGTCCCCGTGTCCAGCCAGGCTGCTCCGCGGCCCAGCAACTCGGCGTTGAGGCGCCCCCGCGAAAGATATTCATGAATAATTGAAGTGATTTCGAGTTCACCGCGAGCGGACGGTTTTACACTGGCGGCAATATCAAGCACGCCATTATCAAAAAAATAGAGCCCGGTGATGGCCCATCTGGATTTAGGTACGACAGGTTTTTCTTCGATGGCGGTGATCTGACCTGTATCATCCATAGTTGCTACGCCATAGCGTTCGGGATCACGCACCTGATAACAGAATACCGTTGCCCCGTTCCGTTGATTTACCGCCTTGTCCAGTTTGGATGCCAGCCCCTGACCATAAAAAATATTATCTCCGAGGATCAGGCTGCATGCATCTCCACCAATAAAACTGCGGCCAATGATGAATGCCTCGGGAAGCCCGTTGGGCTGCGGTTGCTCGGCATAGGAAAGGGAGATTCCCCACTGGCCGCCATCGCCCAGAAGACGCCGGAACAGGGGAAGATCATGCGGCGTGGAAATAATCAGAATATCTCGTATACCCGCCAGCATCAGCGTGGACAGGGGATAATAAATCATCGGTTTGTCGTACACCGGCATCAGCTGTTTGCTCACCGCCAGCGTCAGCGGATACAATCGGGTGCCGGAACCTCCGGCCAGAATAATTCCCTTCATATTCACCTCGTCAGCCTGCATCATTTATACATTCCAGCTTTCCAGGAGGCGCACCCCAAGCACCTCCGCCGCTTGATTGAGTCTACAGTCATAACAGGCAATACGACCGGCTCCTTTGATCCCCCGGAGCAGTCAGTCCTAGTCGAGTAGTTCATTCATTACTGAATTTCACCCTCACAGAACCGGACGTG
>CAZDWG010000144.1:0-4339 GCA_964509005.1 uncultured Zetaproteobacteria bacterium | reverse complement strand
ATCGGTTGAGAGTGCGCCATCAAACCCCTTACAATCCTCCCTGGCACAAGGACAGCGCAGACGAAAGGCACAGCCACTTTCGGCAACGCCTTCCTCACTGTGCACGGCAATATCTGTCCGTTTTTTTCGTTGGGATGGATGTTCAACAGGTCGGGCATCCAGCAGCGCCCGTGTGTAGGGGTGTTTTGGCCGGGCATAGATAGCCTCCGCGTTGCCTTGCTCCACAATACGCCCGGCAAACATGACAGCCACCCTGTCCGCCACCTGCCGAATCACTGATAAGTCATGGGAAATAAACAGATAGGCCAGTTTCTGTTCGTTCTGAAGCTTCTCCAGAAGATTCAATATCTGGGCCTGCACGGACACATCCAGCGCTGATAAGGGCTCATCAAGCACCAACAACCGGGGGGACACGGCCAGGGCGCGACCGATACCGATACGCTGGCGCTGGCCTCCGGAGAACTGATGCGGATAACGGTCCAGCACCTCCACATCCATACCACAATGCTCAAGCACTTCGCTCACCCTTTCGCGCCTCTGCTTTGCGTTCAAATCCCGCGCATGTACGCGCAAACCCTCGCCCACCGTTTCCCATATTCGCATACGCGGATTAAGGCTGGCGAACGGATCCTGAAATACCATTTGCATATGCCTGCGCATCTGGCGCAAGCGCTTGCCCTTCAAATGGGTCATATCTTCTCCCATCAGCGTGATACGTCCCGCATCCACATCCAGCAGGCGCATTACGATACGCGCCACCGTCGATTTTCCACTACCCGATTCTCCAACGATAGCCAGTGTTTCCCCTTCCTTAATTTCAAAGCTGACGTCATCCACGGCGCGGATAACATGGTCTTTTCCACCCCATGGACCGCCCGCGTAAAAGCTTTTGCATAAACCCCTGACGGTTAGAAGGCTCATTCCGCACCTCCCCGGTGGCTAGTGTCCGTTACATGGATACAGCGAGCCCAGTGCCCGCCATGATGCCATGCCTCCGCTGCTACCGGTTGTTCGCAGGCCGCATCGGCCAGTCGGCAACGGGGTGCAAAGCGGCATCCGCTCGGCCACGCCCCTGGCGCGGGAACCAGCCCGGGGATGGCTGGCATGGATGTTCCACGGGATGCTATTTCCGGCCTGCAATCCATGAGCGCCCGCGTATAAGGATGCGCGGGGTAATCGAAAATTGAAGCCACGGGAGCATATTCAACAATATGTCCGGCATACATAACCGCCACATCGTCGGCCAGTTCCGCAATTAAGCCGAAATCATGCGTCACCAGCAGCATGCCAAGCCCCTTCTCCTGTTGCAGCTTGCGCAGCAGATCAATAATCCGCGCCTGCACAGACACGTCCAGCGCCGTCGTGGGTTCATCGGCAACGATATAATCGGGCTTGGCGGCCATCGCCATGGCAATCAGCACGCGCTGACGCATACCGCCGGAAAGCGCATCGGGATATTGCCGCAATAATTGCTCCGGTCGTTGCAGCCCTACATCCGCAAGCAAGGAAGCCGCGCGCTCGCGGGCCTCGCGCCTCGTTAGATCCAGGTGCAGCCGAATCACTTCGGTAATCTGGGCGCCAATGGAGAATACCGGGTTTAGTGCCGTCATCGGCTCCTGAAAAATCATGGAAACCCTGCCTCCGCGCAGGTCACGCAATTCGCGTTCCCGCATGGCAAACACATCCTGCCCGTCAAGCCTGACCGTTCCTGCGGTACGTTCAATACCCTGATGCTCGCCAAGGCGTAGAATAGTTTGCGCGGTAATGGACTTGCCACAGCCTGATTCGCCAACCAGCCCCAACACACGCCCTGGTTCGAGCGTTAATGTTACATCGCTGACCGCATTCATGGGTCCATCGGTAGAGGGGATAGATAATGAAAGATGCTCGATTTCCAGCATGGGCGTGAGTGTGGCCGATGCAACGGCTGCTTTCCAGCATTTCGTCGTGCATGCCACCAGCAGGACTTATCCCCATCGCCCATCAATGCGCGGGCGTATCAAGACAGGTGCATAGAGATACAGGAATAGCGCAAAGGATGCAATCCAGAACACTTGCGATAAACCAAACCATAGCAGGTAGTCCCCCGCGAATGCCCATGGCAAAATAACGCGCGTGAAGGCGCTGATAAACAGCATGAAAAACATCAAGCCAAGCCCGGACGGAGGATGCATGATATCGCGCCCGGTATGACCGAGTGATATGCGCGACATCATACCCAGTGTCATCATGCCAATACCTCCGACGGTAAAGGCATGAATGGCTAGCGAGGGTGGGATACCTGTCATAAATGCGGTGAATTTTAGCCCGAACCCGATCATGATCCACGCATAAGCCAGATACAGCACCCATAGCAAAGGCTTGCTCCAGATCCCATGCGTATACCACCCCCACAGGCGGATAGCGTGCAGCACGCACAAACTAGCCGCCAGCCATGCGGTCAGAGCAGGATGAGCAAAGAAGATATCAGAAATAGCAAAAGCAAGAAATAGCAGGAAGCAGGAAATATCCACCCATAAATGATTCTTCAGAGTCACCGCATAACCCACCCCCCGCTCAATAAACATCGGCATCACCCGGCGTGACAAAACCAGAATCAGGGAGAGGATCATGTACAGACCGATATAAAGACCGATACGCTGACCGTCATGAAACACACCGAGCAGACCGAGTGAATAAATCACATCACCGACCAGGAAGAAATAAATCTTGGAAACAACCCCCATATTCTTCCACAGCTTCGCACGCACAACCGGCGCGGTAAGGGCAGCAGACAGGCCGATAATAAACAAACCATCCAGCACGGCACTGGCAATCAGAGCGAAGTGGCCGGGAGTAAACGATGCGACCCGGGCCAGAACCCACAACAGCAGCAGCCCTTGCAGCGCTTGACCATGCAGGGTTTGGGTGTTGGTCCAATTTCTAACTGCGGTGAGCAGAAAGCCCGCAATGACGGCCAATGCATAACCGTAAATCATCTCATGGGCATGCCAAAACATGGGTGGGTTTCCCGCCGGAAGCACTTTGGCGGAAAACACGAGCTCCGCCATCCATATAGCCATACTGATGACGGCAAACAGTGCGGCGGCAAGGAAAAATGGGCGGAAACCGAGTCGAAACAGCGCCAATCGATCATCTTGCATTATTTAATCCATTACCAATGTTCATATTCCACGCATACTGCCCCTGAGGACACCGATTTCAAGCACAGGGTCATTCTCACCGAACTATTCTCACCGAACTATTCTCACCGCTTGCATTCCCGCATTTTCGCGGTTAGAAACCATCCTCATGCGCATTCTCCTCGTATGCCTTGCCCTGTTGCTCCCTTGCATGGCACAGGCTGCCGAATTTGAAATCTTTCAGTCCAAATATCAGCCCCTAAAGCTCGCCTGGCTGGTCGATGCTCCGTCTGAAGATGCGGAAACCGCGAACCTCATCCGCAATGTCGTGCGCCATGACCTGGAATCCAGTCAGTCCTTCGTGACCCTTAATCCCCTGAGTTTCCTTGCGACCGCCAAACAGGTGGAAAAGCACATTGATTATAGCGACTGGCGTATTATAGGGGCGGATATTCTGGCCATTGCCCGTATTCACCGAACGGGCAACAACTGGCAGGCTTATGTCGAAGTGCTCGATCCCTTCCGCGGCAAGGTGTTACTGCAAACGACACTGGCTTATTCAGGAAACAAGTTACGCCGTCTGGCGCACCAGATATCCAATAATATCTACCATGCGGCAACCGGAACCGCGGGTTATTTCAACAGTCATATCCTGTATGTACGCAAACATGGCGACAGGGAGGACCTGATTTACATGGATCAGGACGGCGCCAACAAACAGGCCGTTGGACGGAATTTCACATTATTACTCTCGCCGGACTGGTCGCCCGACAATCGGTTGGTAGCGCTGAATACCTATGTCGGAAACCGATCCCGCCTGGAAACATTCAACCTTTCCAATGGAGAACGTAGCGTATTCGGTGCATTCCCAGGGCTGAATAGTACACCCGCGTGGTCGCCGGATGGCCACTTTATTGCCGCAACCCTGTCCCGCACCGGTAATGCGGAAATCAATATTTTTAACACTCGAACCCACACATGGCGGCAGCTCACGCATAATCCTGCCATAGACACTACGCCAACATGGTCGCCAGACGGTAAATGGATCGCCTTTACCAGCGACCGTAGCGGCTCACCCCAGGTTTACCGTATCCGCATCAGTGACGGAAAAGTGCAACGCATCAGCATGAATGGCTCATATAACACTTCACCGGCATGGTCACCCGCCGGAGACAGAATTGCCTTGATTACACGCAAGGGATGGGAATATGCTTTGG
>CAZDWG010000143.1:0-4341 GCA_964509005.1 uncultured Zetaproteobacteria bacterium | reverse complement strand
CCGGTCATCTTGCAATGGTTTTCCTTCATGGTAGAGACCAAGCCAGGCGCTTCCTGTACGTGCGTCCTCAATCACCCAGACGGGTTCATCCTTGCGAGATTGTAACGCTGTAATGGCAAGGGATGAAATTTCCAGCATGGGAAGCTGGAGCCCTGTATTCAAGCCATTCATTGTGGCGGCGGCGACACGCAGGCCCGTGAATGATCCCGGACCGATACCGATTACCAACAGTTGCAGGGCGGTCCACTCTATATCGGCTTCATGCAGCATCGTTTCCAACATGGGAACGAGGGTTTGTGAATGTGGTTTGTCCGATGAACTAACGGCATGGAATGGCTTGCCATCCTGTCGGAGCAGGCAGGCACAGGCGGGCCCAAACGCGGCATCAAGCGCCAGAATATTCCGCTTCATCCTAGCTGGCGCAGGAACGTGGTAAATTCTTCTCCATATTTAGGGTGCCGCAGGCCTAATTCCACATTGGCCATGAGAAACCCGAGCGGGTTTCCCGCGTCGAAGCGCTTTCCCTCAATGATCACGCCGTAGACGGGTTCTTCGCGGGCTAAGCGGGCCACGGCATCGGTCAATTGGATCTCTCCCTGCTTGCCGGGTGCCGTTTCGGCCAGTAACTCAAACAGGCGTGGCGTGAAGATATAACGGCCAATGATAGCCAAATCGGAAGGCGCATCGTCCACTGCGGGCTTTTCCACCATATCCAGCAAGCGGAGCAGACCATTTTCCTCCTGACTAGCCTGAACGATGCCATAACGACTGACCAAATGGAGTGGAACCTGCATCAGGCCGATGACGGAACAACCGGTTTCTTCGTGAATATGACGAAGTTGTTGCATGGCAGGCGTTTCGGCAACAATCAGCTCATCCGCCAGTGCGACACCAAAGGGTTCGCTGCCAATCCAGTGGGCGGCACAGGCGACCGCATGGCCGAGGCCCAAAGCCTGCTTCTGCCGCACGTAAACCACCTCGGCCATACGCGATATGTGCGATACTTCACGATATATTGCATGCTTGCCTGCGGACTTCAGGTTCATTTCCAGCTCGGCGGAAATGTCAAAATGATCCTCAATCGCGCGCTTGCCACGACCAGTCACCATGATGATTTCATCCATGCCGGAAGCCAGCGCTTCTTCAACGCTGAACTGGATCAGCGGCTTATCCACAATGGTAAGCATTTCCTTGGGGCTGGCCTTGGTAGCGGGCAGGAAGCGTGTACCCAGCCCTGCCGTTGGGAAAATAATTTTTTTCAATTCTTTTTTCATGGCAAAAGCCATGAAAAAATGCTACAGGTGCCCGTAGGAATGCAGGCCGGAGAGGTACATATTCACGCCAACGAAGCAAAACACGGTAACCATGAATCCGGACACGACCCACCATGCCAATGGCCGCCCCTTCCAACCATGTGAAACACGTACGTGCAGATAGGCGCCATAGGTCAGCAGGACAATCAACGCCCACGTCTCTTTGGGATCCCATGACCAGTAGCCGCCCCATGCTTCAGAGGCCCATACCGCTCCCAGGATGGTGGCCAGGGTGAAGGCCGGGAAGCCGATAGCGACGGCTTTATATGCCAGTTGGTCCAACTGGTCCAGCGAGGGGAATACAGCGAGGAGTCGCGAGTTATTGCCTTTTCTCTCAAGGTAGTCGCGCACCAGATACGCCATGCCCGCACCACAGGCAACCGCGAATGAACCATAGCCAACGAAATTCATCGGCACATGAATCTTCATCCAGTAGGATTGAAGTGCCGGCACCAGTGGTTTGATGTCTGCATGACCACGCGAGGAGAGCCAAATGCCGAAGAATACACCCGCGGAGACCAGCACCATCACGAAGGCTCCCATAGCCTTGGCCTGGTAGCGGCGTTCCAGCGCCAAGTATATGATTGTGGTAACGCAGAACAGGAGGATGAATACCTCATACAGATTAGAATCCGGCGCATGCCCGATTTCCGGGCTCAGCAGGTAGGATTCGTACCAGCGAAGCAACAGGGAAGAGCCTCCGGCATATACGCCTATCCATGCCGTTGCCGTGGCCAGGTTCCCGACGATCGAAGCGGGTGCGAACAGATAGGTGATATACAACAATGCGGAGGAGAGAAACACAATATTCATGGTCATAATGATACGACCGGAAACCAGATTGGATTGATCCGTATAGCTAATCAGTGATTGGTTCGGTTCCAGCACAGACCACAATGCGGCGAGCAGAATCATCAGTAGCGCGCCATCCAGCCATGACACCAGATTCAATGGGAGTTTTGACTCCGTGATCAAGGGCCTTGCCATCCCCGCAGCCGTACCGGAAGCCAATCCCGCTACCCCACCGAGTCCTATCCATGTGAAGGCTGAAGGTGTTAAGAAGTACAACAATCCCTCATCGCCATATCCGGCGGGACCATACATAGAATAAGCGGTTATTCCGGCAATGGCGCCCAGATAGGCGCAAAAGCGGGCAAAGGCAGGCAGACCCTGGTTGATGGTTTCGAGATTCAAACGTGATGCGGCAATAGCGGTCATATCTCACTCCCTGTTGATGCTGTCGATGTGGCAGAGGCAAAAGCCTCCTCCATTTTCATTAAAAGTCCATGAAATTCCTGCTCAAAGCCCAATTTATTTCGATTGGTCATACCACCCATGGTGACTTCGACATTACGGCCCTTCGGTTTCAGCACCAGCCATAACTTGCGGTGTGGCATGTAAAGCATGATGCACAGGCCGATGACCAGCATGGCGCTACCGATCCAGACGATATTCATGCCGGGATCCCGCGCCAATTCCAGGCCGGTGTAGTACACTTGATGGTAATCATACAACACAGGAATAAAGGGCCATGGCACGCGCGTAAGATTATTCATCGCCTGCATCATGCGAGCGCCCGTCTGCTGAAAATTGGCGGGCAGCTTTTTACCAAACACGCGATCCAGAGCGGATTTGAAGGCCATAAAATTAGCCTTTCTAGACTTGTCGCCTTTTTGTTTCTGCAACGCTTCAACAAAGTTTTTGTACAGCTTCCAGTCTGTTTTATTACTGAAATCCAGCCCCGGAGAAAAGGGTTTGTAATCCCGCTTTCGTCCGCTCATGGAAACCATCATCAGGTTTCCCCGGTCATGTCCATTCATGATGAAAGGGTTCATGAAGCTCTCTATTTTTACCGATTTCAAGCCTGGGCCGCGCAGGATGAATTCTACTGATGGTCCTAAATTCTTGAAGTGTTTGGGCTTTCCCGGGTCAGCCATGTTTTGAATATTATACTGGCTAAAATTGGTAATTTGGAGGCTGACCCCTGTTTTCGGATCACGCCAGGTGTCGTACACCCTTGTTTTTACGGTTTCAACCTTGCCGGTGTCCAGGCGAAACAGCTTGAGTCCAATATCCGATCCGCCATCGCCAAAGCTGGCCTGAAAGATGTGTACGCCTTTGTAGATCAGGGGTTCGTTGACAATAATGGACTTATGATCGACCACGACTTTGCCATGATCAATAATGGACAGGGTACTACGGAATGCTTTGGGCATGCCGGTCGGGTAGAAATCAATGAAAAAATTATCACAGCGGATATAAAACGGCATCTTCAGGTGGTCGGTCCCCGTCCCTTTGACGAAATCGATGGTATTGTCCCTGCCGCCTTCGACGACGTTCATGGTGCCGCGGAAACCGTAATGCGCGCCGATCCAACCGCCGACCAGGATGACGAGAATGGCGCTGTGAACGAGGATATAGCCCCATTTACTCCATCGCCCCTTGTCGGAACGGACATAGGTTTTGCCGTCGTCGTCGGCGATTTTTTTCTCCCAGCCACGGAGGCCGGATTGGGCGGCGGCGAGGACCAGTGGCAGATTTGTATTCTCCAGTGTCCAGTGATGCAAGTGATGAAATTGTTGCAAAGACTTATCCGCGATGATGACCTTGCGCTTACGCATTTCCCTGATCATACGCGGGGTGTGACGCCATAGACACACAACGAGCGAGAGCATCAAAAAGCCCAGCAGGGCCTTGAACCATCCGGTATGGTACATGTCGAACAAACCGAGGACTCGAAACTCATTGTACCACAACGGGCCGAATTGTGTGAGATAATCGGCCTGCAATTGATTCTGCTTCAGTATGGTGCCGACCATGCTGGCCAGAGCAATCACTACCAGTAGTGCAATAGCCAGGGACATTGAACTCAGGCGTTCAAAATAAGGTTTAAACCATGTGGGCATATTCATAAGAGGCGCATCCTAGAGGAGTATGACGTGCAAAAAAACATTGTTTCTTTTGTAACTATTCAATGTCACATGGATCCTGCAAGTGTTTGCACATACATAGCGCAAGCTCTTGCAGG